>JBBQJM010000112.1:0-10014 GCA_038325895.1 Mycobacteriales bacterium | reverse complement strand
TGCGAGACCTGCGGCACCTTCGCCCGCCGGATCGGCATCGGCGGCGCATGCCCAAATTGTGACGGGCCCGTGGCAATTTCCGACCTGCTGGACCAGGCGGTGGTCACCATCACCAACAAATAGCCAAACCCTCTGGGCGACTAACCGCAAAGCCACGCACGGCTTGGCCCTTTGCACAGTTCCAGCGATCCGCGCCGCGCGCTGGCCGGCATGAAATGGAGATACGCGATGCGGATGGCCGTAGCGAGCCCAAGCAGGTCGAGGACAACATCTTGCTGTCCGGGGACGCGTACCCCCTGCCCGCGCGGTGTTCCCCCGGTTGGTGCTGCCCTCAAGCTCGGGGACCGGTCTTCCGAGCGGGGGTCGGGATCCCGGCGCAGGTTTCGTTACACCCTCGCCAATTTCGTGTCACTACATTCCCCAGGGCAGCCTGCCCGGAACCGATCTGTCGACGAACACCGGCCGCGACAACGCGGCCGGCCCTCTACCTCACAGCTCACCACCACACCCGGAGGAACGCCCCTGAAAGCCCGAAAACTGCCGCAGGGGTGGGGACTTTCACCTGGCCAAAAACGGGGACCGCAAACTGGCCATTGACAGGAAAACCGGACCAGATGGGCATCCGTGCAGGTTCTCGATCGGTCTAGGTGTGCACACCGAGTCGTCTGGGTCGTGGTGACGGGATCGGACGTTCAGCTCTTGATGTAGGCGAGCACGGCGAGCACCCGACGGCTGCTGTCCGTGGACTCAGCGAGCCCAAGCCGGGCGAAGATGCTGCGGACGTGCGACTCGACAGTCCGTTGGCTCAGGTGCAGCAGCTCGCAGATGCGATTGTTGGAGTGCCCTTGGGCCATCAGATCGAGGATCTCGAGCTCCCGGCCGGTCAAGTCGTCCAGCGGTCCCAGGACCCGGCTGCGGCCGGGCAGTTGCGTTACCACGGCCGGATCGAGAACGCACTCCCCAGCGCAGACCCGGCGCAGCGCGTCGCCCAGGACGGTCGGATGGGCCACCCGTTCTTTGAGCAGGTAGCCGCAGGCAACCGGGTCTGGTTCCAACAGTTGCGATGCGTAGCGGACGTCGAGGTAGCTGGACAGCAGCAGCACTGCGGTGCGGGGATGCCGTCGCCTGATCCACCGCGCGACTGACCGAGGCGCCACCCTGATCGATCATCGTCCCGTCCGGTCGTTGGAATAGACCGTCAGCGAGGGGTCGGCGATGGTGTCCCGCAACGACCCGATGACCGAGGGTGGGTCGGGGAGTGCCTCGAGGACGATCCGTGCCATTCGCCGGCCGGCCATGCGCATCAGATAGATGTTCGCAGCAGCCCCTGTGGCGATGAGGACGACCAGGCCGCACTGAACAACCCGAATTCCCTCGACAACCGGGTCGACTTGTCCCACGGGAAGCGAGAGTTCCTGCGCCGCAGATACTGTTGCCAGCACGGCGATTCCTGCTGTGCCGCCCAGCAGTGCCCATGAGTGCCGGCGGGCCAGCGTCGGCGCCCGCACCCAGCGGCGGACGGCGAGCGCTGCCATCGCCGGCCCCCAGAGCAGTGTCAGCCGATGGCCATCCTGCTCAGCACCGAGGCCGCGGCGTCTGCGGGATAGACCTCCAGGAGGTTCGGCGGGCAGGCGTTGCACCCCGCGTCGGCAGGGTCGAACAGCAGGGTTGGCAGCAGACCGCCCACCAGTGCGACGGACGCCAGTCCACCGGCGATCACCGCACCGTCTGCTCGCCCGAGCGCCCCACCGGCCAGACGAAGCCGGCCGCAGCGGCCAGGACCGGCGGTAGCCCGGCGAGGACGAGGGCGAGTGTGAACGGCCCCGCCGACACCTGCTCGGTAACCAGCCACGCCGGGAGGGTGAGCGCGGTCGCCACCAACAGCCGGCCGGTGCCAGCGGCGAACCCTTGCACGACGGCGAGCGCTCCCGCGACGGCGGCGACCACGGCCGCACCGAGTTCGATGGTTGTCGCGGGTGCCATCACCGCATGATCGCAGGCTGGCCGTGTCGCCTGCCAGGGGTCAGTATGGGTACTGACCTCGGGCGCCGAAGTCCGGTGTCCGCGCTGATGATTCGGCGGGGAATCGAGGCGATCCTGCTGTTCATGAGAACGTCATCCAGGACGAAGAGATTCACGACATCGGGCATCCTGGCGATCGCCCTGCTTGCCGGGGTGTGACAGTGGCGCGGTGGACAAGCAGGGGGCACCGGCCGTGACCGTCCTGCATGTCGGTACCGCGGACCCGTCCGACCGGGAGCTGGCCTACTTCGTCGAGGCGGTCACCCGGACCTCGGCGAACCGGCTCCGGGTGGAGGTCGACCCCACGACGTACTTCAGCGAAACGCCGGGGGGTGAGGCCAAGCTCGTGGATGATCTGCTGGCGGGGAGGGTGGCCTTCGGCTACATCCCGTCCCGGGACTGGGCGGACGCCGGTGACCCTGGGTTCCAAGCGGTCCACGCACCGTTGCTGATCAGCACGACCGCGGCGGCGACGGCCCTTGCGGCCAGTCCAAACGCCGGTGACCTGTTGTCCGGCCTGGACTCCCGGGGCGCCGTTGGTCTCGAGCTCGTACCGGGCGAGGCCCGCCGACTGATCGCGCGGTCGCCCATCACGGCTGTCGGCGATCTCGCCGGAGTGAGGGTTCGGATCAACGACAGCACGCAGGCCGCACAGCTGATGTCCGCCTGGGGCGCCACCCGCTGCAGGGCCTGTCGGCCGCCCAGACGGGCGCCGACCTGGCGAGCGGCGGTCTCGATGCCGTCGAAACCGCCCCGTCGTACGCGGCCGCGAACCACTACAACGAGTCCGCGCCCTACCTGAGCTCCTTCGGGTTGTTCCCCAAACTGCAGGTCTTGGCGGCCGGCAAGGGGGCGTGGGACGGGCTCGACGACGCCGACCAACTCGCAGTGCGAGAGGCTGCCGCCGACACCGTCTCTCACGCAGTCATGGACGTCCCCGCCCAGGAGGACAGCGAACTGTCCCAGCTGTGCGCCAACGGAATGGTCATTGTCCAGCCCGAGGTCGCCCTGCTGGCGGACCTGACGGTACGCGCCGACGCGGCCCAGCCGACCGACCCGTCGACGCGACGCCCAATCAACTGAGACAACAACAGTGCTGGACATGTCTCACGCTGGGATATCGCGCGTATCCGATGAGAAGCGCCGTCATGGCGCCTCTCCAGTGTTGGGCCGGCCCGGCGCTGCGTTGCTCCGGTCACCGGCAACGGCGGGCAACCGCTGCTCTCAGTTCACCCGCCTCGAGGATTCAAAAGCAGCACGGAACGAGCACGATCGATGGCTTGCACGCAGGGGATCGGTGAGCGGAAACGCCAGCCCGCCGGTGCAAGGCGATGATCGACCTACACTGTGAGCTGTGACGATCGCCGAGCAGCCGGCCGAGCCGAGGGTGAAGGTCTATCCCCCTGAGGAGCCCTTCGGCGTGCCCAACCGCTTCCCCCCCCGGGATCGCCTCGTGATCGAGGACGTGCCGCAGGATGACTGGAAAGCCTTCCAGGAGGAATTGGACGAGGCATGACCGCCGCCCGCGCCGCAGGCGTGGTCGTGGACACCATGGTGATCAGCTGGCTTTTCGATGATCGGCCCAATTCTGGCGCCGAACGCTACCGGACGCAGATCGACGCCACACCCGTTCTGCTCGCGTTCCAAACGGTCATGGAGCTGCGTTATGGAGCGTTGCGCGCCGGTTGGGGAGAGCTGCGTCGCCGTCGGCTGGAACGACGTCTCGCTGAACTCACCGTTGTCCAACCCGACGACGAGATGATTCGTGTGTGCGCTGAGCTGCGCCAAATAGTTCAGAGCCAGATGCCAGCCGTCACGCGCCAGGTGCTTGGCAATCCCCGTTCCGATTGAGCGCCGCCGTCCCCCGCCGGTGATGACCGCGACTCTCCAATGCCTTCCCTGCTCATCAGCTGACAATTGGCGGCCCTACGACGACCGGCTTGGCTACGAGCGGAAAGCCGATGATCCGGAATCGATCGCCGATTCGTGCCGGGCCTTCGGCGTACACGTAGATGGACCAGACTGAGTGTTAGTCGGCGCGGAGCGAGCCAGACCCTCGGAGCGTGTTCCATAGGCCGAACGACAAACAGGGCTTTGAGACTCGATGTCATGGCCGTCGCTGCCTTGTCGAATCATCGGGCGGCGAACACGCTGGGTGGGCCAGCCAACTGGTGCCATTCCGTTGTCCGTAGGAAGGCAATATTCTGTGCCGAAGCGAACCGGCGAGGCGTCGGGGTGGCCCGCCTATTTGGTGCCTGCTGCTCGGGAGGGGTGAGCCGTGCGCCGATCTCTGTGCTTCCGTGTCCCGGCTGGGGCGGTCACCGGCGCGGTGTTGGTCACGGGCACGTCCAGCGGCCTCGGCCGGGCGATCGCGCTTGACCTCGCGGCGAGAGGTGCCACTGTCCTCGCCGGAGTGAGGACAGTGGGGACGGCGCCGAGCGGTGTAGGCCTCGACGGGCGGGTGCACGAGGTGCAACTGGACGTGACCGATCCAACTCAGATTGCTGAGGCTGTCGTGTCGATTCGTCGATTCTTAGGGGCTGAGCACCTTCGTGGGCTGGTGAATAGCGCCGGCACCGCGGTCGCCGGACCGTTGGAATATGTCGACATGGATGAGCTCCGTCGGCAGTTCGAGGTCAACGTGTTCGGTCAACTGGCCGTGACCCAAGGCTTTCTCGAATTGGTACGGGAGCACGGCTCGGGTCGGGTCGTTTTTGTGAGCTCTGTCAGCGGCAGGATCGCGGCGCCATACGTTGGGCCGTACGCGGCCTCCAAACATGCCGTGAGTGCAATGGCGGCATCACTTCGGCAGGAACTCAGACCGTGGAGCATCCACGTCTCAGTTCTGGAACCCGGAAAGTTGACACGCCCATCTGGACCAAGGCGGCAGAACGGGTTCGGTATTTGCAGGCTGAGCTACCGGCTTTGGCGATCGAGAGGTACGGATCGGCGCTTGAAAGGATGTCAAGGTACGTCGACGACGTGGCTGCCGGCCGCAGCATGACGCCGGACCAGGTGGTGCGAGCGGCCAGGCATGCGCTGTTTGCCGCTGATCCAAACCCGCATATGTGATCGGCGGGGAGGCGCGCCTGGCCGTCGCGCTGTCACTGGTGCTTCCCACTCGGACCTTCGACTTGGTCCTGGATCGCAGACGCGGTGACCGTGCTCCTCCCTGATCGCTGCCACGTCGCCTGGGCGAGGACAGCATTGAGTCCCGAGAACCCCGTGAAGGGAGCCTTTCTCGCGCGTGCTAGTTGGTTCACTTGAGCCCGGACAGCACCCGGGCCATAGCCGCCAGCGCATGGCCGAGGTGCATCCCCGCACGAACCGCACCCCCCCCGATGATCGTTCCCGCTGGCAGCGGTCTCAGGGCTGTCGCTGCGTGATAAATTTCGCTCCCACAGCGGATCCTTGAGCAGGCACCGTGTCCAAGCGTGCGAGGTGTTCGGCCTGGGATCGTGGCCGCGCTAACAGCCCACGTAAACGAACAGAAGTCCGGACGGCTTCACCAACACTGGAAGCCGGATGCTCTATCCAAGGAGTCGCAGAGCCCGGCATGTGACGGCATGTGACGGTCGGCACAAAGTCATCTGAGAACCGGTTCGTTCGGGAGCGACGTACTCCTCAGCAGGTCCCCCAAGAGCTGGGGGTAAGGCGAATGGACACCTCATGATCACCACGTTGCACCCGCAGAATGGCACCGATGCCGCTAGCCAATCCCCGCCGCTCACGCACACTCCGAACGCGGCCATTTACCCGAGCCCCCGCGTCCGCGGGAAGTGGGTAATCGACGGTAGCGGTCGTCTCGCACTGACATGGCAAATCGTCGACAACCACCGCCCGTCGACAACCACCGCCCGTCGACATCCACGGCGCCGATCACCGTTAGCCAGGCGGCCTGATAGGCATTCTTGCGACGGCCGTACCATTTGCCGGTTCTGGCTCCTATCTATCAAGGGCCTCGCTTCGCTGGCCAGCGCCGCTCTGCCGCCCTCAGCTGCGCTCCGGGCGCTGCGCGGCGGCTTCTCTGCGCGACGGGACTGAATCTCGACGTCGGCTTCCTTCGCACTTTGCTACGCCTTGAAGGAGTACAGCGTCGCCGCGGCGAGATCAATGCCAACTTGGCTTGGCCCATTGGGACAGGTTGGTTCTTGGGTCGCCCTGTCGCGTCCTTCGGTCAGAGGTCGGTGGTAAGAGCTTCCCGAGCTGCTGTGGCGACCCGCGCGTTCTCTGTTGGGTCAACGCTTTCGCCGGCGTCAGGCGTCGACGATCTGACTCGCCGAATTGCGCAGGACCAAACCTCCAGGAAACACGGCGAAGGGCCAGGGGACACCAGCGACGAACGCTGGGACGAGTGGGCTCGTGGGAGGGGTCGGCTCCCAGTGTCGACGCCGAGCCGGACAGCCGTTCGAGCCTTGGCGAAGGCGTTGTCGCCGTTAGCGATGGTCGCTCGGGGGTGGCGCAGTTGCAGGAGCACGTGACCGCCGTCATCCACTATGGACACCCGCAAACGGCTTGTCCAGCAGCTCCGCTTCGTGGAGCGCCGCTTGCACCCGGGTTGTGGATGAGATTGTTCGTGACCGGGAATCCTGTGCCGGCTGGGGCGCGCCGGCAATCTCAGCCCCGCTTTGATGGTGCGCAGCCTGAGCCTCTTGTCGTGCTTGACGGACGGACCGATGCGGATCCAGCGCTTCCGTCAGCACACGCGGCTGATGCGCGGCACGCTGCGCTCCGAGCGGCCACCCGGCAGCCGAATAGAACCTGGCCAACTGCCCGGACAGCACAACCAGGTCATCGCGCTCACACCTACTGCACTATCGCCTGCTCGTCAGCGTCGGCCAACGTGAGCACGATCAGCGGACTGTGTTGCACCATCTCGTCCACGTCACTACGGCCCCAGCGTTGAGCTGCGGCTTCCATCAGCGGTCGGCGCTCGGCCAAGTCGGTTACCACGCGTGCGGTCGCCGGGATGTCCACCGCCATGGACTGCTTCAGGTGCAGAACGACCTGTGGATCAGCCGCGATGTTGTGGATCCAGTCGCGCGTCCGGTCGGCCCGTGGCATACCGCTGATGAAGAGCAGACCGTCCTCAGCATGGAGGAAGATCTCGATCTTCCTCGGCTGGCCTCTCCGGCGCCCCTTCGTCGTCAGGTCGATCACCTGGCTGCGATGGAGCGCGTTGAAGGTGTTCTCGTCCACGTTGCCTCCGTTGACTGCGGCCATCGTCGAAGGGGACGACGGCGTGTTCGCGATATCACTGTCAAGTCGATTCCGCGTCAAGATCATCCCGGGAACCGTCCTGGCGGAGGATTGTCCCGGGGGTAACCTCCCGTCTGTTGAGTGACCAACTGAGTGACCGTCACCCTGAGGGACGGCCATCAGTCGTGGACCATCGCGCACCGATCTGACACTCGGAAGCATCCGGGCCAGAGACCTCAAGCGTGCGTCGCATCGAAGAGGTCCGATCTTCGTCCGAAATGATCTTGACCCTGTCCCAGTTCTCGTCGCATTCGTGTGTGTTCGGTGAGGTTCACCCACCGCTCTCCGGCCGAGTACCGTCGCCGGTCAAGGCCAGGCGACCCGCTCCGAGAGCATTCACGTGCAGACCTCGAGATCGTTTGGGGGCATCGGAGATGCCAGCCCCGGTTGACGCCACCAGGGTCACCGGGCGGTCATTGTGACCACAGCACCCGACCGGCGCACCGGCCGGGAACCGCGGCATCAAAATGGGCAACCGCGCGTCGCGCTTGCACCACTAGCCGCGATTGCCAACGGCGTGGCGCTTTCATCTCAGTCGTCCGTTCGCGAATAACGGCTGTACCTTCTGCTGTTCAGTGTCCGGTCAGCTCGGCGACGACAGGAGCGAGCGCATCAGCGGCGTTGGCGCCGACGACAAAGTAGGAGAAGCCGCCCTCCTCCCGTCGTCTCAGGACTTCCTCGACGGCCGCCGTCGGGTCACCTGGAAGTGCCAATAGCGAGTCCGCCGCTCGCAGCGCGGCAGGGTCCGTGTCGGGGGGTGCCATGAAAGGGGACACGGCGTCACCGACCACCGGCACGTGGAGCGCGAGTTCGACGTCGCGGATCGCGCGGAAATCGGCCGCCATCCGCATGATCTCGGCCCGAGAGTCGCCCGGCATCGCAGCGAACGTGACGGTATCCGCAAGGTCGATCGCCAGCGCCCGGGCCTTCGGACCACGCACAGCCATCGCTACCGGTGTGTGCAGGTCTGGGCCGTCGAGGTCTCGTAGCGACGTGACAGCGTCACGCACCTGAGACAACCGCTCGCCTGGTGTCAGGACCGGAAGGCCCAACTGGCGCAGTTCGTCTTCGATCCCGGGTCTCCCGGTGCCGATGCCCATCTCGAAGCGACCTTCAGTAAGCACCAACAGTGAGTGCGCTTCCCAGGCCATGCTCCAGGGCGTCCGCAGCGGAGAGGCGTACACCCAGGTACCCACCCGCAGGTCGGCGAGAGTCGCAGCGACAGCCAACGTGGGTCCCGGCGCTGGCTGCCATTGCTGAACGTCGGGCATCAGGAGTGTCGAGTAACCGCTGTCGGCGATACGGCGCACTTGGTCTCGCCATGCCGGTAGATCAGTCCTGACAGGGGCGACAACTCCGAATCGCAAAGGTCTCGCTCCGCCGGTCGCCTCATTGTCGGCCATCGTCACTGTCCTCTCGATGTCGCCCGAGCGTTGTGCCGGGCTCCTATCACCACGAACGGGCCCGGGCGGATCCGACCATCACACGTCGCCAGTTTGGGCGGAGCACGCCGACACCAGTGTCTGGCCCCGACGCGCGCATTCCGCGGATCCGCCACGTCTGCCTTCTTTGGCTGTCTCACAACGCCAACGGCAAACGGGACGCTCCGGCTTCGGCTGAAGTCGTGTTGCCGGGGATCGTGAACCGGAGGCCAGATCACCCAGTTGCGGCACGGTGAGGATCAGGGAAACGGACCAATTGCGGGAGCGGATTATCCCATCGATCAGCGTCGCGGCGTTGCAGCGCGGCCAGGCTGTGACCGCTCCCCGTCAGGTGGGACAGCCCCATACGACTCAGCTGAATTACCGGAGGGTGGTCGTTCGAAACCAGAATCGCGGACGCCCGCAACGTCGGCCAGGCGCGTTTCGTCACCTGACGACGAGCCCTCCGGATGCGTCCGACACCCGGCGGAACTGTCGGCATTGACGTCGCATGCAATCCGGCCACGGTGCGCGCAACGCCAGGCAGCGGGAATCACCGGCCGGGGCTCACCCGCGGCCAGGGACGGTGCTGCTGGATCTGGGCGGCTATGGACAGGACCAGCGACTCCTGTCCTGGCCGTGCGGCAATCTGCACCGCCATCGGGGTCCCCGAGTGGGGATGTCGCCCAGCGGGGACGCTTGCTGCGGGCCACCGGAAAACGTTCCATTGCGCGGAGTACGGCGCAAAGTGCATGTCGGTATATGTGTTCACTGGCCATGATTTCGTGCTCCGCGAGGTGGCGCGCGGCGGCGGGTGGGCCAGAGTGGGGGTGATCACCGCGTCGAACCCGTCGAGCAGGTTGCGCACCCTGGCTTCGGCCCGCGCCAGGCGCTTTCCATCGACGAGTTTGCCTCGCAGTGCAAGTCCGCCGATGGCGATGTGGGTGCGGGTCCGCCGCTGCAACAATCGCCGGTCCAGTCCCTGCGCATCGATTGCCGGCCCCGCGAGCCAGCGGGCAATGGGTGCGATGACCGGGTAGTACAGCCGGCAGTCCGCAGTGGTGTGCCCGAGATCCCTGAGCATCCCCGCGATGTCCTGCGTGATGCGTACCCAGTGCGGGTCGGTGCGCCAGAACGCCACCGGCGACCCCACAGCCACGGCGATCCGCAGGTCGCGGCGCGGCGCGATCTCGGACAGGTCGGGTCGATCGGCCAGCACCGCGAGCATCAGCGCCGCATCTTCGACAGTGGTTGCCAGCGGGCCGTTCTCTGCGACTCCGAACCACGAGTTCGGTCCGAGTTCGGCCGGTAC
>JBBQJM010000111.1:0-10031 GCA_038325895.1 Mycobacteriales bacterium | reverse complement strand
GGTCGTCAAACACGCCACGACCGCCGCCGAACAGTGCCCGTCACTCGCGGCCAAGCAAAGGCGAACGAGGGGAAGCTTCCGTGTGTCCGCACACCCGGCGGGCATCGCCGTCACCACGAAGCCGACGGACGGTGCTGCGCTGAAGCCGACGGGCGGTGTTGCGCTGGCCGATCGCAGCTCGAGCACAGTGGCGAGGGTGACTGCGTCAACTGGGTCTTCTGCGTTCGCTGGGTTCCGTTTCCCGCGTGAGGTGATCACCGTGGCGGTCCGCTGGTACCAGCGATACAGCTTGTCGTATCGGGATGTTGAGGAACTGCTTGCCGCACACGGCATCCGGGTCGATCACTTAACGGTCTATCGGTGGGTGCAGCGCTTCACGTCTGAGTTCATTGAAGCCGCCCGTCCGTGCCGGCGGCTGCCGGGGAACGGTGGCATGTTGATGAGACGTACCTGAAGATCTCCGGCCGTTGGACTTACCTGTACCGCGCGATCGATCAGCACGGCCAGGTCATCGATGTCTATCTGTCCACACGACGCGATTTGCCAGCAGCCAGGGCGTTCTTCAGGCACGCGCTGGCAGTCGGCACGACGCCGACGGAGATCACGACCGATTTCGGGCCGGTCTATCCCAGGGTGCTCGATGACTACGTCCCGGCGGCGCTGCATGTCGTCGAGCAATATGCCAATAACCCGGTCGAAGCCGACCATGGGCGACTCAAAGCCTGGCTGCGGCCCATGCGCGGCCTAAAACGTTTTCCGGTCAGCCCAGACCCTCGCCGCCGGACATGCCTTCGTGCAAAACGTGCGCCGCGGCCACTACGCGATCGCCACTGATGAACCCGTTCACCACCGGCTCCGCGTCGCCTTCGACGCGCTCGCACTCACCGTCTGACTATGGCCGCCGCCGCGATGCGCGGCGTCCCTGATCGAGCAACGCAGCGCCGTTTCCAGCGTCTTGCCTGCCTTGGTCATCCGCACCAACACCGACTGGCGCCGGTTCAAGCCGATGTCGATAACCTGCCGACCCTTATACGATGCCCTTACAGGGGCTTCCTTCAACGTGGAAACTGAGCAACCCGACAATCCCTCGGACGTCACCGGGAGTGCAGGAATCGCCCTTCATCGCAGCAAACTGTGGTACAGGCAAAGGAGGCCAAGGGATGCTCGCCGCGTTTTCCATTACCCCGCTCGGCGTTGGTGAGGCGACCGCCGATCAGATCGCCGAAGCGATCCGGATTGTTCGGGCCAGCGGTTTGCCCAGCGAGACGAACGCGATGTTTACCAACGTTGAGGGAGATTGGGACGAGGTCATCCCACTGATTCGAACCTGTGTCGATCGGGTCGCCCAAGTCGCCCCTCGGGTGACGGTAACCATCAAGCTGGATTATCGCCCGGGTGAGCCGAACGGGCGCCTGAGACGTGATGTCGAGTCGATCGAGCAGCGCTTGCGGTGAACGGGGTCGGACGCGGCTGCAGCGCCCATCCGGGTGCCAGGCATGAAGTGGAGAGTCCTCGTCACAACAGGCCTATTTGCTACTCGGCCGGCCTAAGATGCCTAGGCGCACGCAACGATGCGGATCATCTGCGGCGTGTGCCGCGCTCGGTCCGGTCGCCATCCAGCAGAGCGAACAGCGTTCTTGGCGGCGATCCCGTACCGTCGACGTGGGTGATCAGCGACTTGCGATGCCATCGGGTAGCGCGTCGTGACCGAGGGGCGAGGCGCGCGCGGGCTCGCGGCTCGCTGACCGGCGTGCTGGCAGTGAAGTCCAGGCCGGACCAGCAGGTTGGTATCTGCCGGGCCGGGATCACGTCGACCGCGGTGTCGTCTCCGGTAGTGCGGCCGGCGAGCCGGGCGAACTCGACCGTCGTCCCGCAGTTGAGTACCGGCTGGCGTCGGGTCGCATCGATCGCCGACACCGCCCGAGACCGGTCGACCCGCACGTCCAGACGCTTGATCCGGTCGATGCCAGTACGGCAGGCGACGAACCGCCACGGCTGCATGCCGTGGATCGGCGGTGCCAGCCCGGTTTTTCCATCAGCCGACGTAGGACGGCTGCGGTCAGACTCCTTGCCTCCACCCCGGATCGGGTCGAGGCACCGCGGCGGTGTCTGGTGCGGATCGGTTGACGAACCGGACCCGGATCACCCCCGGCACCGTGCGGGCAAGATTGACCGCGATCCAGCGTGCATGATCCCCCCCGGGGTCGCTGATCTCGACGATCCCGTCCCGTACCAAGACCCGCGGGCCCACGTCGATGAAGTACGCCACGAGTCGGCGACGTACCTCCTGTGCGATCAGCGCGTCGTCGCGGATCAGCACGCGCAACAGATCCCGGCGACTAACCATGCCCACCACTCGACGCCCGTCGAGGATCGGCACACTAGTGACCCGATGCCCGACCAGGAACGCGGCGACCTGCGTCACGTCGGCGGTGGCCGGTAAAGCCAGCACCCGGCGGGTCATCACCTGCGCGACCGTACGTGGTGGCAGATCAAGGCAACAACCGCAGCGACAACAGCCGCACCGGCGATCCCGCGGGCAACGTGACGACAGCCACGCCGCTTGCTGCACTGAATCGATCCATCCGTGATGAGCACAGCGTCCTGCCGCGGCAGACCTGTGCCTACGACGCGATGCTCGACTTCCTACACTACCGGCTGCCGCCTTATCTATCCGAGGAGGAACGACAACTGCCGGCAACCAGGTTGCGTGACGAGCACCTGACCCAGCCTTTCCTCGCCGACCACGAGCGGCTGCGAGCAGACGTCGACAACATCGAAGGCAGCCGCATCCGCCGGCTGTTAAACCTGGCGACAGGCACGCTTGTGGACCGACTGGACCACCATGTCCGTCGAGAACCGAACTGGATCCGCGGCGCTGCGGGCATGACCCCCGAAATCGACAACCTGCGGGACTGGGCGCTTCCGCTACTCATCGGCGACAAGATCGACCTGGAGGCGCTACCCCCGATCACCGGGACAGCCGGCGCCGGAGCTGGATGAGATCGGGCGACATCGTGTACCTGGAGGCGGGATGCAACCTCCATCCGTTCTGGCGCCTTCAGCACCCCTACAGCGAGGGGTCGCACGTCTGGGCCTACGAACAGGACGGACCGACCCGCTGGCGCGCCCGGATCACCCGGCGTAACCCGGATGAGTGAGGGGCAATCGGCTAGCAGGCTTGGCGATGTTCACGTTGCCCGCCCTGCAGGCGCCCCCGTGGTGGTGGCGCTCGGTCTGCCATGACCGCGACACATGACATCCGCACACGCGACGATGTGATCTTCCTCGTGGAGGGTTTTTACGCCCGGGTCTTCGCCGATCCGCTCATCGGACCGGTGTTCACCGATATCGCGCACGTCGATATGCGAATCCACGGACCGATCATGTGCGACTTCTGGGAGACCGTGTTGTTCCGCGCCGGCAGCTACCGGGGGAACGCCTTCGTCGTACACCGGACCCTGCACGAGCGGCATCGACTGACGCCCACGCATTTCGCGCGCTGGCTCGATTTGTGGATCGCGACGGTCGATGACTGTTACGCCGGTCCAGTCGCGGAACATGCCAAGATCCAAGCGGATCGGATCGCCATGAGCATCTCGAAACGTCTCAACCGGTCGCGAAGCGAGCCTGTTGGGTGCCAAAACTCGGCGCAGCGCCCTGATCAGGCTAAATCGAGTTTTCGAGCGGCACAGGGTCCGTCGGCGCCGGGCGGGTAGTTGAAGAGCGCCCGACCGACGTCGAGCTTTTGGAGCGGGTGACGGGAATCGAACCCGCGTTCTCAGCTTGGGAAGCTGCTGTTCTGCCGCTGAACTACACCCGCAGTGGGCGGTGCCTGCCGACGGGCAACCTGGGCATTAGGCCAGGATCCGTAGCGGCTGCTCCAGCAGGTCCTTGAGGTGGGCGGCGAACCGCGACCCGGTGGCTCCATCGAGCGCTCGGTGGTCGATCGAGAGGGTGAGCTTCATCCGCTGCCGCACCTTGATCTTCTTGCCGACGGCGACCGGTTCTCGGGTCATCGCTCCGACGGCCAGGATCGCCGCTTCCGGCGGGTTGATCACTGCGGTGAACTGGTCGATTCCGAACATGCCGAGATTGCTCACCGTGAACGTCCCTCCGGTGAACTCGTCCGGGGTGAGCTTTCCGGTCCGTGCCTTCGCGATCAGCGCCTTGCTCTCGGCCGAGATCTCAGTGATGGTCTTGTGATCGGTGTCATGGATCACCGGGACGATGAGGCCGGACTCGAGAGCCACCGCGACGCCGACATGCACTCGGGAGTGCTGCAGGATCTTGTCACCGGCCCAGGAGACGTTGACGGCCGGGTTGGCGCGGAGCGCCACGGCGCTCGCTTTCACGAGCAGGTCGTTCACGCTGATCTTGGGACCGCCAGAGGTTGCGAGCCGCTCGTTGAGCTCCGTGCGGAGGTGCACGAGCTCCTCCATGTCGATGATCGTTGTGAGGTAGAAGTGCGGAGCGTTTTGCATGCTCTCGACGAGACGATGGGCGGTGATCCGGCGGATGTTCGTGAGCGGGATCTCGATGTCGTCAGTTCCCGCGACCTGCGCGGCTGCCGGCGCCGGCGGGGCCGCGGCAGCCGTCAGGGACGCCTCGACGTCGGCGCGGACCACGCGCCCCCCCGGGCCGCTTCCGGGGACAGCGCTCAGGTCGATCGAGTGCTCGCGGGCGATAGCCCTCGCGAGCGGAGACGCCTTGACCCGCTCGGCGGGACTCGCCGGCTCGGCGACTAGCGGCTGCGGGGAAGCGATCCGGTCGGGGGGACCGGCGGGTTGTGCCGTGGGCGCGGCCGGCGCCGACTCGCGCGTGGGGGTCGGTGTCGCTGCCGGCGGTTCACCGGTGGCTGGCTGCGCGCCCGCACCCGTCCCGATCAGTGCGATTGTGGTCCCGATTGCCACCGTCTCCCCGGCCGCCACCAGAATCTTCTCGAGCACGCCGGCGTCGTAGGCCTCAAGCTCCATCGTGGCCTTGTCCGTCTCGATCTCGGCAACGATGTCGCCCTTCTCCACCTGGTCGCCGATCTTCTTCAACCACTGGATCAGCGTTCCCTCCTCCATGGTGTCGCTGAGTCTGGGCATGAAGATCTCGGGCATCTCTGAACGCTCCTACGGGCGGAAGTTGACGGCGTCGAGCGTCTCCCGCACGACGCGGACCAGGGCGTCGCCAGAGGGAAGGGCGGCCAGTTCAAGCGGCTTGGAGTAGGGCAGCGGCAC
This sequence comes from Mycobacteriales bacterium, assembly GCA_038325895.1. GTDB lineage: Bacteria > Actinomycetota > Actinomycetes > Mycobacteriales > Nakamurellaceae > Nakamurella. The sequence goes on along the minus strand of JBBQJM010000111.1, from coordinate 4,803 downwards.
TTCGGCGGCAGCGACCCGGCGAACCGGGGCGTCGAGGTAGTCGAAGGCGCCCTCCTGAACAGTCGCGGCGACTTCCGCCCCGATGCCGTAGCTCAGCCAGTCCTCCTCCATCACCACCACACGCCCGGTCTTTTTCGCCGACGCGACGATGGTGTCGCGGTCCAGCGGCCGCAGGCTACGCAGATCGATCACCTCCACGGAAATGCCTTCGTCCTCTTCCAGCCGACGCGCGACGTCGAGCGCCACCAACGTGATCCGGGAGTAAGAGATGATCGTGAGATCGGTCCCCTCCTTCACCACGCACGCACGACCGATCTCGAGGCAGTGGTCGCCCTCCGGTACATCGCCCTTCGTGTTGTATAGCGCGAGGTTCTCGACGAAGATCACCGGGTCGTTGTCGCGGATCGCCGTCGTCAGCAGGCCCTTGGCGTCCGCGGGCGTGCTCGGCGCCACGACCTTGAGACCGGGGATGTAGGCAAACCAGACCTCGAGGTTCTGCGAGTGGGTAGCCGCGAGCTGCTGGCCGCCGCCGCCCGGTGTGCGGAGCACCATCGGCACCGGGGTCTGGCCACCGAACATCCCATAGATCTTCGACCCGTGATTGAGGATCTGGTCCATCGCCAGGATGCTGAAGTTGATCGTCATGACCTCGACGACAGGGCGCAGGCCCAGCATCGCGGCGCCAAAGGCGGCCCCGACGAAAGCCTCCTCACAGATCGGCGTGTCGCGGATTCGGCGTGCACCGAACTCCTGCAGCAAACCGGCGGTGATCTTGTAGGAGCCCTCGAAGACGGCGATCTCCTCGCCCATCAGGAACACGTCCTCATCGCGCAGCAACTCCGAGCGCAAGGTGTCGTGCAGCGCCTGGCGGTAGGTCATGACGGCCAACGCATTGCCTTTCTGAGCAGGACGACCGGTGGTGGCGCAGATCGGCGGCGGCGGGACGGATCACGGAACAATCGGCGCCCCGGGTAGATGTCGGTGCTCGTTCGCGACGGGCGTCGCGTAGGTGCGGGCGAACAGGTCGGCGACCGCCGGAAAGTCGCTCTGGTCGGCGAACTCGATTGCGGCGGCGACCTCGGAGTCGGCCTCCGACTCCATCCGCGCCGCCCGCTGCTCGTCGAGCACCCCGGCTTCGATCAGCCGACCGCGCATCGCCGGGACCGGGTCGCCGTGCTGGGCGCGCTGCACTTCTTCTTTGGAACGATATTTCGCCGGGTCGACGACAGAGTGGCCGCGCAACCGGAAGCTCACCGCCTCCACCAGACACGGCTGCTGCTCGGTCCGCGCACGGGCGACTGCGTGCCGGGCGGCGTCGCGCACCGCGATCACATCGTTGCCATCCACGCGTTCGCCGGGCATCCGGTACGAAGCCGCCCGCTTGTAAAGCTCAGGTTCAGCCGAGGCCGCGTCGACCGTCGAACCCATCCCGAGGCCGTTGTTGACCACGGCAAACACCATCGGAAGGTGCCAGATCGCAGCCAGGTTGGCGCACTCGTGGAAGGCGCCGATGTTCATGGTGCCGTCGCCGAGCTGGCACATGACGACCTCGTCGCCGCCGCGGTAGGAGATGGCGAGCGCGGCGCCGGTCGCCAGTGGGATCTGACCGCCGACGATCGCGTAGCCGCCGAGCAGCCGATGTTTGAGGTCGAACAGGTGCATCGACCCGCCATACCCGCCGGAGACGCCGGTCCGCTTGCCGAACAGCTCGGCCATGACCCGGCCGGGTTCGATACCGCGGGCAAGCGCGTAGCCATGCTCGCGGTAGTTGGTGAACAGGTAGTCGCGCGGCTCGAGCGCCGCCATCAAACCGACTACCGTCGCCTCCTCACCCAGATTGAGGTGGCAGTAGCCGCCGATCTTCGCCCGCTGGTACATCTCAGCGCACCGCAACTCGAACCGGCGCGTGAACAGCATCTGCCGGTAATAGTCGAGCATCTGGTCCGTCTCGTGATCGGCGACCGACACCTCGGGCGTCTCCAGGGCCATCGCTATCTACTGTCCAATCGTGTCGGAGTAGCCGTGGCGCAGCGAAGCAATTAGTCGCCGGGCACCAGCGTATGTTGGGCGAACTGGCCTTGCGGCGCGGCGCATCGCGGGCACGTCACCGGGGCCGTCTCCCCCCGGTGCGGCTCCCCGCACACCTGGCAGACCCATTCCATCACCAGCAGCCGGACGATGTCACTCCGGCTGATGATCCCGACCAGCTGCTGACCGGAGAGCACCGGCACTCGAGAGATTCGCCGGTCGAGCAGAAGCGCGCGGACGTCATCGACGTCGGTGTCCTCACTCACAGTGATCACCGATGTCGACATCATGTCGCGCGCGGTCTGCCCTGCGCTGGCCAGCAGGTCGTGCTCGCTGACGATGCCCACGACCCCGCCGTCCTCGTCCACGATCAGGACCGCGCTGACCTGGTTCTCGACCAGCGACTCCGCGACCGCGGCCCGGGATGTGTCGGGACCGGCATGAATCACTGGGCTGGTCATCATCTCCTTGACCTTCACGTGCGCCGCCCTCCAGCGATGTGTGTAGTGCCACCCATTTGCTCGTGCTGCTCAGCTCCTACGCCGACTGGGAGCGGTGTGTATCGGCAGTCCCAGCGCGACCATGCTCGCCTCCATCGAACCCTCACCCAGCGTTGGGTGGGCGTGGATGGTGTCGGCCACGTCAGTGAGCGTCGCCTCCAATGCGATCGCGAGGACACCCTCGGCGATGAGGTCGCTAGCGCTGGGGCCGATGATGTGCACACCGAGGACCTCACCGTACTTACCCTCTGCCACGATCTTGATGAGGCCGTCGGTCGATCCGTAGGTCTGCGCGCGGCCGAGCGCGGCGAAGGGGAAGCGGCCAACGACCACGTCATGGCCGACGTCGCGGGCCTGCTTTTCCGTCAGGCCGACGCTGGCCACCTCCGGGTGAGTGAAGGTCGCAGCCGGAACGGCGTTGTAGCGCATGTGCTCCTCGTGCCCGGCGATGACGGCGGCGGCAACAAGTCCCTGATGCGAGGCCACGTGCGCGAGCAACACCTTTCCGGTCACGTCGCCGATCGCGTAGACGTGCGGCACATTCGTGCGCAGCTGGTCGTCGACCGGAATGTAACCCCTGGAGTCGCACTCCACGCCGGTGCGCTCCAGGTCGAGGCCGCCGGTGTTGGGCCGCCGACCGACGCCGAGCAGGACAACGTCGGCACCGGTCGTCTCGGCGTGTTTGCCTTCGGGGTCGGTGATGCTCACCCGGAGCCGGCCGTCGGCGGAGCCGCCTGCCGCCTCGATGCCGGTGACGGTCCGCCCGGTCTTCACCGTGATGCCACGCTTGGTGAACGATCGAGCCAGCGTCTGGCCCATCTCCTCGTCCTCCACCGGGATAAGGTTGGGCATCAGCTCGACCACGGTGACGTCCGAGCCGAACGCGGCGAACATCGTCGCCCACTCGGCACCGACCGCGCTGCCGCCCACGATGACGATGCGGTCGGGCACCTCGGGCAGCAGAAAGGCGCCGTCGGAGGTCACGACGCCCGGCAGGTCGACACCGGGGATGGGCAGCAAGACCGGCGTCGAGCCGGTGGCAATGATCACGTCGGCAGCCTCGATCGTCGTGATCGGGCGGCCCTCACCGGGCGCTGAATTGTAGGACGGACCGCCGGGTCCGAGCGGGGATTCTCCGGGCGGCACGACGTCGACGCTGGTCGGCCCGGTGAACCGCGCATGTCCGTGGAACACGGTGACCTTGTTGGCATTCAGCAGGGATGCGACCCCGTCGGTGAGCCCCTTGACGATGCGGTCCTTGCGCTTGAGCACCGTCGAATAGTCCAGGCGCACGTTGTCGCTCAGCACCCCGTAGTCAGCGCTGTGCTGGACGGTTTCCATTACCTCCGCGGATCGGAGCATCGCCTTGGTGGGAATGCAGCCCCAGTTCAAACACACGCCGCCCGGTCTCTCCTTCTCGACCAACGCGACGCGCTTGCCCAGCTGTGCAGCCCGTATGGCAGCCACGTAGCCACCCGGGCCTCCGCCGACGATCAGCAGGTCAAAGCGTTCAGTCATAAAACGCCTCCAGTGCCCCAGCTGTACCCCAGCCTCATTAAACCTGGTTGTCCCCACCGCGCACGAAAATGTCGATCACCGACTTGCCTGAGCCAGGCATCACGGCAGGATCCCCAACCGCTTGCGCGCCGAGGCCCGCGGACTGGGTCCATCCGCCGACTGCACCGTTGCCCGCGCAAAACCAGTTTTGCTGGACGACGCTGATAGCGACCTCGAACACCTGGATGTGGCCGTCTGACATCGAAACCGGGCAAACCGGTGCCCCGCCGCTACCGCCACCTCCCGTGACCGAGTTCGGGTTGTGTAGCCATCTGGTAACTCCGCTGCTGACAACACCGTTGGCGACGGCGACGCTTCCAACTCCGGTCGATGAGGCGTTTTGCTCCATCGTTGTCTGAGAACCTTTGCCGCCTGTGACCGCGATCGCAGTGACTATGGACGTGTGGCCGTTCGGCTTCGACTTGGTTCCCGCAAAACTAAGGATGTCGCCGACGCTCGGCAGCCCGTCGTGCGCTGGATCAATTTCCTTCACGAGCGCTGTGCGGGGTAATTACTAACCACGGCGTTCCCGTTTTCGCTGTAAGGGTTGATTCCCAAGGTGAGATACATGTATCTCATGACGAGTTCAACACATTCCCATTCGTATTCACCCCAGGCACCCTTAAAGAAACTCACGCGATGGTCGGTGCCACCCTGTGTGGGGCCGGGGCCACACAACTGAACCCCATCGAACGACGCCCCTAGACGTGCGATCCTG
>JBBQJM010000110.1:0-10042 GCA_038325895.1 Mycobacteriales bacterium | reverse complement strand
TCGACGCCGCGCATCCTGGCCGCCCTGGTCGAGGAGGCGGTGACGGTCGGCGACCTGGTCCGGCTGTTCACCCTGCGGCAGGGCCAGGTCAACCTCGTCGAGGTCACGCTGCCCAAGACCACCAGCATCGCGGGTCGGCCGGTCCGCGACCTGCGACTGCCCCGCGACGCGGCGTTGGTCACCATCCTGCGCGGCGGCCGGGTGATCGTCCCGCAGCCCGACGAACCGCTGGAACCCGGCGACGAACTGCTGTTCGTGGCGTCCACCGAGGTGGAGAACGACGTGCGAGAGGCCTTGCGCTAGGCCCGTTCGTCATCCGGGCGCGACGGCCCGGGTCGCGGGTCGGGCTGCTGACCACGCCGCACCCCGACGATGCGCTTCTTGAGCTCCACGCCGTGCCCGCGGGCAGCCTCGGTACCAGCGACGATCACCAGCGAGATGGCGATCGCCGCGATGAACAGCGGGTAGCCCATCAGCAGCCGCACGGCCGCCAGCCAGCCGACCAGGTCGTTGTCGTACAGGTAGTTCTGCACCAGGTAGCGAGCGGCGAAAACCACCACCCAGACGAAGGTCGCCCAGTCGTACCGGCGGACCAGTCGCTTGTCGGACCGCCAGGACGCACCCCGCCCGTTGATGCCCTCCCAGATGACACCGACCAGCGGCCACCTCACGATCATCGACAGCAGCAGCGCGCCGCCGTACAGCAGGTAGCTCCAGATCCCGAGCAGGAAATAGCCTTTCGCGGTGCCGGTGCGGTAGGCGATGTAGGCCGCGATGCCGACGCCGAACAGCCCGGCGATCGCCTGGGTGACCGGCCGCCGCCGGGCGATTCGCATCCCGGCGATGAGTACCCCGGCGGCCAGCGCCGCGCCGATCCCCCAGCCCAGCCCGGCGATGGCATTGACGACGACGAAGACGACCACCGGAAGACCGGAGTCGACCATGCCCATCGGGCCGCCCATTTGTTCCCAGACGGTCGGTGTCGCGCTTTCATCGGCGGCCCCGGACTCTTGGTCCGAGCCTGGGCCGGAGTCGCCGCCGGACTCTAGGCCGAACGAGTCCGGATTCCCGCCGGCCCGCTGGTCTGCTTGACGTTCCGCCGCGGCCGTACCGTGGCTGAATTCCGGCGATTCCCGGCTGGCCCGGTCCGCGAGGTCGTCCGGAACCAACCGGGACAGATCGATCCGATCGAACTCATCGTCCGGTGGCACCATGGCGCGGCGATCCTGGCCGCCGGTCGCATCAGGGGTTCCGCGGTGCGACTCCGTCACGCGTGAACCGGCAGCAGGTCGTAGTCGGGGTTGTAGATGACCTTCTGACCGTCCCGTATCGCTACCCTGCCCCGCACGTTGAGCGTGCGGCCCGGCTCGATGCCTGGGATCGAACGCCGGCCCAACCAGATCAGCTGGACGCCCTCGGTGCCGTCGTACAACTCTGCGACCAGCGTCGCCTGGGTGTCGGTGGGACGGAGGTCGACGTACCTCAGCCTCCCGTGCAACTTCACCTTGTCGCCCTGACAGCAGACGAGGGCCCGCATCGAGCCGGTCGCGTCGACCTCATCGGTGAGTACCTCGGCGTGGAGTTGATCGTCATCCCGCGCGAGCCGCTTGAACCAGCCGGAGACTGTTCCAGCCATGTCGTCCTACTTTCAGCACTGCGCGCGCGTCATCGGGCTCTCTCGGGCGGTTCTGCACCGCCGTTCACGTTCCAAGGGTAGCCGCGTGCAACGCAGACGCCGGAATGGCGCCGAAAGCCTTCCGCCAGGCGGCGACATCGAGCCGCTCACCGGCCGCTGACCGGCCGCTGACCGGCGGTTGACCGATTCCGCGGCGCGTCGAGTGGTCAGCCGCCAGGTGTCGGCGGCGCGTCCTGGTCGGTACGGGCGCGGTGAAGGATGGCCGCCACGTCCGGCGGCCGGTACGCGGGGCCCTTGAGCACCTTGCCGTCCGCACGCCGCAGCGGCCGGCCGTTCTCGTCGAGCTTGGTCATGTTCGAGGCATGAACCTCGTCAAGCACCGCATCCAGGTCGATGCCGTACACGTGCGCAGTGCCGTAGGCGACGTACACGATGTCGGCCAGCGCATCGGCGATCCCGGTGAGATCGCCCGCCGTCGCCGCCGCGGCCAGTTCGGCGACCTCCTCTTCGATCAGCCCCTGCCGCAGCGACACCTGGTCGGAGCCGACCTCGACCGTCGGCTCCGCGCTGATCGGCAGCCCGTACACCCGGTGAAATTCGCCCACCTGGGACCAGGCCCTGCTCAATGGTTGTCCCGGAGCAGCCCGCGCGACGGTCACCGGATTCCCCCCGACCCGGGCCCGCGCACGGTCGGCCCCTGGATCAGGCACAGTCCACGCACACCAGTCGGCCGCCGGAATCCGATGCCAGTCGGCTCCGGTGCTGAACCAGGAAACACACCGAACAGGTGAACTCATCGGCCTGCTTCGGGATGACCTTGACGGTCAGCTCCTCCCCGGACAGGTCAGCGCCGGGAAGTTCGAAACTCTCTGCGGTGTCGCCCTCGTCGATATCGACGACCGCCGACTGTGCCTCGTTCCGCCGTGCCTTCAGTTCCTCGAGTGAATCCTCGGACGCTTCCTCGGACTCGTTCCTGCGCGGGGCGTCGTAATCAGTAGCCATGTTGTTCCTCACCTCGAGTTGTCACTCGTCGTCAAATCTCCACTGCGGGGACGGCTATCGATCCAGGGCCGCTCGCGGCCGTCCTGACTACCCGGGCTGACTACTCCGGGCCGGCCGGGCCGTCTCCAGCTACCCGTTTCGGCAAGATCGTCGCTGGTCCCACGGTCCTGCCACTGCCATCGCCCGTCGTGCCTTCCCGCTGCTCCGGACGTAACGTCACCGCCCCGCCTTTTGTGCCCGCCACGCGACGGGAATCACACCCCGGCAGAATCGTTGTCCGGTCTGGGGCTGCCGACGATGGTCGTTGCTGTCGCCAGCGTCCAGCCCAGGTGCCCGGCCCGACCGCACGCAGCAGGCGGCAGCAGGGTAGCGGACAACGGGCGGTCCGTGGTAACGGGGCTCGCCGAGTGGGCGCGCCGCGGTTCGGCCCGGTTCGGTCCGGCGAGCCTTTACCCTGGTCGCACGCGGCCACGGCGATGATGGACGCGCAGTATCCGTGCCCGGGCCCGCCCGGACGCCGGCCGGCCGCATCCTGTGCAGACCCGGTGAACCCAACCCAGGAGGAACTCCGCGGTGAGCCCCGATTCAGCGCCCGACCACTACCGACGGCGCCGTTACTGGCCGGCGCTGACGGTGATCGGGGTGCTGTTGATCGGCGCCGTCGTGGTGTGGTTCCCCACCCTGCGCCCGACGTCGGAAAGCAGCGGAGCCTGCAACGTCCCCGGCCCCCCGCCGGCGACGACCGCGCCGACCACCCGCAGCGTGGCCAATGACTCCACCGCCAGCGCCGCGACCCCGCCGCCACCGACGACCGTCGCGACGGCAGTGACCACTGTTTCTGCCGTGCCGATCATGACCTCGCTGGGTGTCTACACCGAGCACGCGAGTCTGGAAGCGGTACGCCCGGCGAACCCCTCGACCGTGGCGCTGACGGTCTTCAACGCCAGTTCCGTCCGTGGTCAGGCCAAAGCGGTGACCGACGAACTGCGCGCGGCCGGCTTCGAATCGATCAGGGCCAGCTCGAACGATCCGCTGTACCCGGCCGCGGATCTCCATTGCGTCGCGCAGATCCGGTACGGCCCAGCGGGCGCCGCGGCCGCCCGCACCGTGCTGCTCATCGCGCCTTGCGCGCAGCTCGTCATCGATTCCCGGATCGACGACTCGGTCGACCTGGCATTGGGCGGTAGGTATCTCTACGGGTCGGTCAGCGACGACGTCAAAACGCAGCTCCGGAGCATCCAGGAGGCGGCCACCCCACCAGCGGTGATCGAAGGGCAGACCGCTGCGGCCAAGCCGATACCGCCGATCCCGCCGCTACCACAGGCCGCCTGCTCGACCTGAACCAGCACCACGGGGACCGTGCCCTCACCCAGGGTTGACGGGTGGGCCGGACCACGCCAGGGGTCGCCGCCCGCACACCGCCGCGCCGACCCGACCCAGGCTCAGTACGATTCCCGCACCCCCGTCACGCGAAGAACCTTGCGCGACGACACGGTCGGGAATCACCAACCGGGATACCGGGATTCACTACGACGAGGAGTGTGCGCGGCGTGACCAGCTACCAGCCCGAGACGGCCCAACAGCCCGAATTGGCATTCGGCATCGACATCGGCGGTACCGGAATGAAAGGCGGGATCGTCGACTTGCGCGGCGGAGTCCTGGTCGGTGACCGGTTCCGGCTGGACACGCCGCAACCCTCGACGCCGCTAGCCGTCGCGGAGACGGCGGGCAAGGTGGCGGCGCACTTCGATTACGCGGGGCCGTTCGGCGTCGCATTTCCCGGTGTGGTGCTGCACGGGGTGGTCAAGACCGCCGCGAACGTCGACAAGGGGTGGATCGACACGTCGCTGCAAGAGGCCATGGAGCCGAGGCTTCCTGGCCCGGTGACGGTGCTCAACGACGCCGACGCCGCCGGGCTGGCCGAGGCCACCTACGGCGCCGGCCGGGGGCTGCGCGGGTTGATCATCGTGGTCACCTTCGGCACGGGCATCGGAATCGCGTTGATCAACGACGGCAAGCTGGTGCCCAACGCCGAGCTTGGCCACCTCCAACTGGACGGCTTCGACGCTGAGTCCAAGGCCGCCGCCTCGGCGAGGGAGCGGGACGGTCTGAGCTGGGAAGGGTGGGCCAAGCGCGCGTCGAAATACCTGCGGCACCTGGAGAATCTGCTCTGGCCCGAGCTGTTCATCCTGGGCGGCGGTATCTCCAAGAAGCCGGAGAAGTGGGTTCCGCTGCTGAAGAACCGGACCCCGTTGGTGGTCGCTCAGCTGATCAACAACGCCGGTATCGTCGGCGCGGCGCTGGCCGCCAGCGAGGCACAGAAGGGCCTGGCGCTGGGGGCACCGGAATCGGCGGCGGAGAGCACAACGACGCTGACCCTCGACTGACCCCGCTACCGATCCTGCGGTCGCGCCGGGTCGCGCCGGCGCCCCGCCGGCGACCCGGGACCCACGCGCGTTCGTCGTCGGCACGGTCGGTGCCGCGGCCGTCCACCGCCTCCGCGGTTTTCGTGGCTATGGTGGTCGGTGGAACGCGGCCGTCCACATCGGGTGAGCCCGGGACGGCGGTCCGGATTCGAGTTGGGGCAAACGGCCAGAAATCGACCAATCCGATCCGCCGTTCGGTCGTGACCGGACGTGGTCGCCGTTACACTGGAACGGTCGCTCTCCGGCAGGAACACGGTTCTCGAGTTCGGACCCATGACGTTGGATGGCTACGGCTTCCATGTTGCGCGCGGGCCTTGAACTGCCAGTCCAGGCGGCTCGTTGAAGCGAAAGGGCATCAGTGGCAGGCGTAGCAGCATCAACCAGTTCCACGCGGACTCGTCGGGCATCCGCAGCCCATCCCGGTGACGACATCACGGGACCGGTTGACGAGGCGGCCGTCGACACACCGTCAGCCACCCCCGATCTCCCCGATGACGTGGCCGATGACGTGGCGGAAGATGTGGTCGTCGCGGATCTCCCTGACGACGCCAGCGTCGAGGTGCTGCTGATCGACGAGACGGTCGAGGTCGACATCATCGAGGTCGGCGACGAACCGGTCGTCGCGGCCGACGACGACGGCGAGGCCCCGGCGGCGGCGACCGCCGGGAAGAAGGACGGCGAGGCCGCCGAATCCGAGGAATTCTCCTGGGACGACGAGGAGGAGTCCGAGGCGCTCAAGCAGGCGCGCAAGGACGCCGAACTCACCGCGTCCGCGGACTCCGTCCGGGCCTATCTCAAGCAGATCGGCAAGGTCGCCCTGCTCAACGCCGAGGAGGAGGTGGACCTGGCCAAGCGGATCGAGGCCGGGCTCTACTCCGCGGAGCGGATGCGCCAGTGCGAAGAGGTGGGCGAGAAGCTGCCCAACCAGCTTAGGCGTGACCTGCGGTGGATCAAGCGGGACGGCGAGCGGGCGAAGAACCACCTGCTGGAAGCGAACCTCCGGCTGGTCGTCTCGTTGGCAAAGCGCTACACCGGGCGAGGGATGGCTTTCCTCGACCTGATCCAGGAGGGCAACCTCGGCCTGATTCGTGCGGTCGAGAAGTTCGACTACACCAAGGGCTACAAGTTCTCCACGTACGCGACCTGGTGGATCCGGCAGGCCATCACCAGGGCAATGGCCGACCAGGCCCGTACCATCCGCATCCCGGTGCACATGGTCGAGGTGATCAACAAGCTCGGCCGGATCCAACGCGAACTGCTGCAGGACCTCGGTCGCGAGCCCACCCCGGAAGAGCTCGCCAAGGAAATGGACATCACCCCGGACAAGGTGCTGGAGATCCAGCAATACGCCCGGGAGCCCATCTCGCTGGACCAGACGATCGGTGACGAGGGCGACTCGCAGCTCGGCGACTTCATCGAGGACTCCGAGGCCGTGGTGGCCGTCGACGCGGTCTCCTTCACCCTGCTGCAGGACCAGCTGCAGGCCGTGCTGCAGACGCTCTCCGAGCGAGAAGCGGGAGTAGTGCGGCTGCGTTTCGGCCTGACCGACGGTCAACCGCGCACGCTGGACGAGATCGGCCAGGTCTACGGGGTCACCCGGGAGCGCATCCGGCAGATCGAGTCGAAGACGATGTCCAAGCTGCGGCACCCGTCGCGTTCCCAGGTGCTGCGGGACTACCTGGAATAACCCGAGCGTGCTGGTGGCCGATCCAGCCGCTGCCGGCGACCCGTTCCCGGCGCGTGATGCAGGCAGTGACGAACCCCGTGGCAGCTTCCCGCTGTCGCCTGCGGCTCGGTCTCGTGCGGTATTCCCGCGTCGGTTCTGTGTGCCACTGCCCGCTCGCCCCTGACAGTCGGCGCATCTGGCCGGGTGCCGTGAGAGCAGCGAGCAGGTCCGGCGTCGGACCTCGCCGACGAGGCCGATATCGCGGGGACGCCTGAGCCGGTTCGCATCGGGGCCGGCGCGCGGGCAGTGAGCCCTGCGTGCACCGCGCTCCGGACCTGCGGCCCGCAGGGTTCCCCAACCAGGCCGGGCATCGAAGGCGTCGACCGGCAGAGGCGAGTGTGCCGGTCGATCTGATGATGCACCGCATAATGACCGGGCTCTGTCGGGCACGCGACGACAGCCGGCGATCGGGCCGGGCAGCGCGCGCACGTCAGTACATTTTTCGGCAGTGTCATCACACCCTTACGGCGGCGCTCTTGCCTACACCAAAGGCGTCAAAGGAACGTCAAACCGTCAAACATCATCAGGCATCTTCCGAAAGCCGTACGGAGCTGAATCCGCGCTCGACCACGGTCATGACCTGACAACCTCCCGAACGACGCGAGAAGCTTTGTGTCGAAGGGCATTCGGCTGCATCCGGCGGATCCGACCACATTGGGTACTGCCGAAGCCGTCCCTTTGATCATTCGCCACGGACTGTTCAATCGGTCACTCCTCTCGGCAAATCACGCGCGTCCACCATCTGATGGATCACGGAGCGACGATCTGTAGTTCATCTGCGAGGGGGCGACGGAAGTGAACGATTTCTTCGTGTGGTCGCACCATTGCTGGCACTGATCGCTCCGGGTGTTGGTCTTGCCGGTGGCTCGGCCGCCGCACCGAGCGCAGACTTTGGGGTCAACTTCTTCAGTCCGAGCGTGGACGACACCGTGGAGTTCACCACCTGCGGTGTCTGCGACGAGCCACCCTGGCGCTACCTGTGGCGGTGGTACCGCGTCATCGGCAACGACAGCGTGGGCACAAGCACGAAGCGAGGGCGAGGGCGAGGAACCTCAGTACCGCGTTTTCCACTGCCGGCGCCAGGTTGGTCGCGCTCAAGGTGACCAACTCCCCGTTCACGCACGGTTTCGCGATCGCGAAGGCCATCGTCACCGCCGTCGACGGACCGGAGGAGACCACGCCGGCCGACCCAACCCACCCGGCCGACCCAACCAACCCGGCCGACCCGGCGGACGTCAGCACGACCCCGACCAACCCGACCGACCCCACGACTGCCGCGTCAGTAGCGGCCGAGTCGACGTCTCTTGACGCAGAGGCATCCGCAGAGTCCGCGTCGCCCAGCTCCTCCGCTGCTGCGGTGGAGGCCGCCGGGACGGCCCGCGTGTTCCTCGGGCGACATTCCTGGGGCGACCTCCCCTTCGCGCTAGCGCATCCGGAACATTCCGCTGCCTGGCTCGAAGGTCACCGCAGCGGTGTCGAAGGACGCCCCAATCGCTCCCGAGGAGGCCAGCGCGCCCACCGAGCCGCTGCTACAGCGTGATCCAGGCCCGATCAGCCAGGCGTCCTGGCCCATCCGGACCGCGGCCTCGACGTCGTGCGTCGAGGCGACCACCGGGATGCCCCGCTCCGCCGCGATGCGGCGCAATACCGCCAGCAGTTCGATGCGGGCGGGCGCATCCAGGAATGCACTTGGCTCGTCCAGCAGCAGGAGCGCCGGTTCCTGGGCCAGCGCCCTGGCGATCATCACCCGCTGCCGCTGCCCGTCGGACATTCGGGCCAACAGCACCTCGACCAGGTCCTCGGCATGCACCGCGGTGAGGGCATCGGTCACCGCCCGCTGATCGGCCGGTCGTAGCGTGCCGCTGCGTTTCTGGTGCGGGAAGCGACCCAGGGCAACGACATCCCCACCCCGGAGCAAACCAGGGTCGAACCGTTCGGTGAGCACCACAGCCAATCTCGCCGCCCTCGCCGTTGGGTCCAGTCCGGCGTGGTACTCGCCTGCCTGGGTGACGGCGCCGGCCAGGGGGCGCTGCTGGCGGGCGATCGACCGGAGCAGCGTCGATTTCCCAGAACCGTTAGGGCCCAACAGGACGGTGACCCGGCCGGCGGCGGCGTGCAGGTCCAGTCCCGCCAGGATGATCTTGTCTGGTCGTCGCCAACCCGCCTGGTACCCGACCGAGAATCCCTCCAGCACAAGGTCCCCGGACCCAGGCAGAGCGCCGAACCTGGCTGGACCGACGCCTCCGGGTCCACCTGCGACCGGAATGCCATCTTCGAGATCGTCGCGTCCCGGAACCTCGCCTCCCGGAACCTCGCCTCCCGGAACCTCGCCACCCGGAACCTCGCCACCCGGAACCTCGCCACCCGTAACCTCGCCACCCGAAACCTCGCCACCCGAAACCTCGCCACCCGGAACCTCGCCACCCGGTTCGGCGGGTTCAGCCGTCGACGTCATGCCGCGCCCGCCGCCAGCGTGCGGCTGCGCAGCAGTGCGAAGACCACGACCGGGGCCCCAATGGCTGTCGTCACGACGTTGATCGGCAGCACCCCGTCGCTGCCGGGGAGTTGCGCGAGCACGGCGCACAGCTGGCAGACCACGGCGCCCATCAACACCGCGGCCGGCACCAGCAGCCGGTGATCCGCCCTGCCCAGCGCGAGGCGGGCCAGATGGGGGATGGCGATGCCGAGGAACGCGATCGGGCCGCAGAAGGCCGTCACCGCGCCGGCAATAACGGCAGTGGCGATGATCGCCACGGTGCGGATGCGGCGCACTCCCACGCCCATGGAGGCCGCATAGGTCTCACCCAGCAGCAGGGCGTTCAGCGACGGCGACAGCCACCCGGCCATCAGCACACCCACCAAAACGGCCGGCGCCAGGAACATCAAATCCTGCCAGCTGGTGCCGCCGACAGAGCCGAGCCCCCAGAGCACGAACTTCTGGATCCGGGCGGGGTCGGAGAAGGCCAGCAGCAGCGAGACAACGGCGGCGCTGGCCGCGCCGATCATCACCCCGATGATCAGCAGCGCGACCACCGACCGCACCCAGCGGCCCAGCACCAGTACCAGCGCCAGCACAGCGAGCGCGCCCAATCCCGCCGCGACGACCGTGCGGAACCGACCGCCGGAGCCCAAGCCGGCCACGAAAGCGCCTGCTCCGGTGCCGGTGCCGAGCAGCGACAGTGCCACCCCAAGACCGGCGCCGGAAGACACACCGAGGATGTACGGATCGGCGAGCGGATTCGCGAACAGCGT
>JBBQJM010000109.1:0-10081 GCA_038325895.1 Mycobacteriales bacterium | reverse complement strand
AGCCGGCAGCGGTGATCAGCCGGGAGACGAACCGGAAACGCTGGACGGCGAGATCACGCTCTTTCGCGGACGCCAGCCGATAGGTCCCGGCGGCACCGGCCTCTTTCAGCCGGCGACGCAGGTCTGCGACGGGCAACGGATCGCCTGCCCAGAAACGCACGATCCGGTCGGCGAATTCGGCGTCACCCCTGGCGTAGTTGTACAGGAAAAGGCTTGCCGCGAAACGGCTGTCGACGGGGACGCCGTCGCTGTGCAGCCAGCGGTACAAATCGGCGTACTCGGCCGAATCGGTGCGCAAGCCAGTGGCGATCTCGTCGATCGCGGACCCGGTCTTGTCGGGGATGCGAGCGTCCGCGATCGCCGCGGCGAAGACCTTGGCCGGGTCGTGCAGGGCGGTCTCCTTCGAGATGACCACCTTTGAGACGACGAAACCGGCGCCCAACGCCAGGTGCGAAAGGTATTCCAGGACATGGCTTTTCCCGGCCCCGAACCCGCCGCTGATGAGCATCCCGCCGGCCGGTTCGCCGCCGGGCGCGGAGTCGACCGCGCCGAGCAGCTGCATGAAGCGGTCCTCCACGGCCGTCTGCTGGGAGCCGAGCGCCGCCACCGCATCACGATTGGGTACCCCGGCCCGCAGCGCTTCCAGTGCCCGCCGGTTCGTCAGCGACGATGACCCGTCTGCGGAGGTGTTCGCGGTGACGTCGACGCCGTTCACTTGGACCCCACCCGAACCAACGAGGAGAACGGGTTGTCCCTGTTGCGATCGCGGACCTCGTCGTGGATGCGCAGCTTGAGTGCCTGGTAGGCGTCGACGCCGCGGTTGGCGTCGGTGGTGAACTCGGGCGCGGCGATCACCAGGACGCAGCAGTGCGAGAGCTCGTCGGTGTTGTCGACCAGCTGCCGCAGCATCTCGTACCCGTCGAGCAGGGCTGCCTTCGTGTAGTAGAGCCCGTGACGTTCGTCGAGCTGCGGCCGTCGGGCGAAACCGAAGCGGCGCAAGTCGATCTCGAGCAGCAGACCGGCGCGGTCGTTGACCGACAGCCAATGGGCCAGCGAGAACAACAACTGCCGGGCGTTGTGCCGTCCGATGCGGCGGAAGATCATCGCCGTGCGGAGCAGCGAGATCTGCCGCAGCTCGCCGCGCAGCCACTCCAGGACGGCGGCGTGCTCGGCCTCAGTCACCTGCCCGGTGCGCAACTGCGCCTGGCACAGGCGAAGCATGGCGACCCGGAACTCCCGCACCATCGCGTAGTCGTGGAACACCGCCCGCTGCAGTTGCCGGTTCACGTCCCGATTGAGTTCACCCGCATCGACCTGATGGTGGCCGGCCACCGCCTCGACCGAGATGTCCGCTCCCCCGACGGGCGCCGGGAAGTCAACCGCGGCGTACGCGGCACGGACCCGGTGGGCGGCCAGCGCATCCCAGTCGACCTGCCGGGCGACGTCGAAGAACACCTGGTCCATCATGTGCACCCGCACGTCGACCGCGTCGACCCGGACGGCGGCGTAGCCGCTGGCGGCGGCCCGCTCACGCACGGTGCTGCTGAAGTGGTCGGCGACCACGGGATCGGCGGCGACGACGAACTTGACCGCCGCGCCGCCGTCGGCGATGTAGGAGTCGAGGTACTCGTCCGCCAGGAAGTCGGCGTACACGTCGCCGGCGATCACGTGCGCCCGCCGGTGAAGCTGATGCCGGCGTAGACCTTCTCCTGGCCCGATCGGGTCACCGTCCGCAGCACCCCGGAGCCGCGGGTGAGCGCGCTCGCCGGCAGCTGGAGCTCACGGCCGTCCTTGATCCGGGTGAGGCCGCTCTGATCGAGCAGGTACAGGTCTCGGGCGAGTTCCTGCCGGGTGTAATCGCGAGCGGAGCCCGGCAGCACGGTGAGCACGGTGTAGATGTCCGCGAGCTTGACGGTCGCGCCAGGATTGACCCGCCGGAGGGCGACCACCAGGTCGTACGCGGCCGCGAGTGCCTCGAGGTACGCCTCTGGCTTGAATTTCGGAGGCTTGGCCTGCAACGCTTTCAGGGTCCGCACCAGCACCGAGGGACGGACGTTGCGGTCCCTTTTCTTGTCGATCAGCACGGCAGTGTCCGAGGCCGACACGGACACGATCGCCGGATAGCTCAAGATCCGGTCGTCGGACTCGAACGCGGACAGGCCCTGCTCACCGGCGACCTCCAGCACCTCCGCGGTGTACCCACCGGAGGTGAAGTACTCCTGCTCGTCGAAGGTCCAGCGGTCCTGCAGGTCGCGGGAGGCGTCCGCGGCCAAGTCGGCCAGCCGGACCGCCGAATCCAGGGACTGGCGCATCGCCCGCAACTGGCCGGAAGCGGCGGCGGCCTTCACCCGCTTGGCCTCGGTGAGCGCGGCGGCCGCGGCCCGCACCGCTCCGTCGGCGGCGCGCTCGATGTCGTCGAGCGCCTGTTCCAAATTCTGGTTGCTCACCGTGTGTTCTCTCCCGCGGAGTTCACCCCACGGCCAGTACCGACCGGGAGGCGGGGACCCGGCTGATCCTGGTCCCGTGCCCGTCAGGGTAATGAGCGATCGCCGGCTCCTCGGTCGCCGGTCCACCGACCGTCGCCGTGTCCGTGGTCGAGCGAGACGCCCGGTCGGGGTCGGGTCCGGGGGCTGCGTCCCACTGGTCCCACTCGCCCCACTCGACCAAGGCGAACGCCTCGCGGCGGGTCACCACGAAACGCCGGTCTGGTGCCGACCTCAGCTCCTCGAAACCACGCGGGACGCCGTGCACCCACGTCGCGATCTCGTCGATGGTCATCGCCCGCCCGTGCGCGTGCAGGGCCCGCTCGGCGACGTCACCCGGCCGTCCGGTCGTCGCCACGACGAGGCCGTCACTGACCCGAACGGGCTGTCGCGCCAGCCAGCCCTCGACATGCTCGGCGACGATGCCCTCGATGCGCAGATCCTTGGCGACATGGGCGACGGGCCGCACCCCGCCGTCCTCGTGGATGAGCCTGCGGGTCTGGCCGACCAGCCCGGCCGGGTCGACGGCGATCCAGTCCGAGTGCCCGTCGACCTCCCGGTATGGACCGGCCATCCAGAGCAACAGCCGTGACCTGGAGTCGGGCAGCAAAGGGAGCCCCAGCGAGGCCAACATCTCGTCCGCGGCCGTGCGCGGCGACGCGGCGCCGAGCCTCTCGGAGACCGCCGTCGCGAGTGCGCGGACCTCGGTCGGTGCTAGCTCCAGGGCGGCGTCGACCCGCTGGGCTGCCCGCGCGGCGAGCCGTTTGACCCGGTCGGCGCTGATGCCGAGCGCCTCGGCCAGCTCCTGCCGCGTGACAAGGGGTCCGAGGGGCAAACCCCCGTTCTCGAACACGCCACGGTCGCGCTCGTCACCTGCCGCAGCCAACGCCTCCGAGAAGGCGGTGAGGCTCAGATCCGGCTCGATGGCCCGCGAGGACAGCACCCGACTCGCGGCCGCGGCCACCTCGGACGGCCCTGAGGCGCACAGGTTCTGCAGGAGGCCGAGCAGCTGACCACCCGTCGCCGCGTCGTAGGCGAGCACCGTGCTGAGGTCGTCCCGGGGAGAGGTGGGGGCCGCGGCGGTCGCCACCGGCTGACCCTCGGTGACGTGTAACGCCGCCCCGACCGCCGCGTCGATCAACTGCACCACCCGCGTCGGCCCGAAACCCGACCAGCCGCCGATCTGGCCGATGGTGCACCCGGCCAGTGGGGCTGCCGTTCCCATCAGGTGTTTTTCGAGCAGCGCACGCACCCGTGCCGGTACGAATGGAACAAGCGCGTCGGGACCGCAGCGCTCGAGCGCCGGGACCACGGCATCAAGCCGATGCGGCGCCAGGTTCTCGATCGCCTGCGCGCTGACGCCGGCCTCGATCGCTGTCCGGATCGCCGCGCGCGCTTCCGGGTTCGCGGGCAGCAGGCACGAAGCGAGCTGCCGCGGGAGGATCGCGGCAGCCTGGCCGGGCAATGCCAGTAGTGCCGAGAGCCGGAGCCGCGCCTGCACCGACAGCGCGTCGGGGAAGGCGAACACGTCCGAGAACACCGGCTTCGAGGTTTGCTTCAACGAGTCCTCCAACACGACGGCGATCTATTGGCACGGTATCCAAGCCGCCACGCCCGATGACGCACCGCCTCGGCGCGGCGGCGAATCACGACGGATGTTGCTGGCAGTGCGCGACTCGCCACCACTCAGCGCCACTTTTCTGATCTCGGCGCCGACATGTGTTGGAGCCCAGACCACAAAACCGGCGCTGAGTGGACGACGGATACGCCGACCACCCGCACCGAGACGGCCGCGCCGGAAGCATGGAGCCGAAGCGGTCCCCCGCTGAGCCTGATCGTCGTCGGCGCGCGCCTATATGGCCGCAGCGGCGGCCGGTCGTGATGCCCGCGCCTGCTTACGGTTGGTCAGCGCGCAAAGGACAGTGTCCGGGTGATTGCTTCGGCGTCGAATCTGTCGGGGTCGAACTCGGCGGCGTCCTCGAGTCCAAGCCAGTCCAGCCTGTCGCTGTGCTCCTCGTCGTCGGGGTCGCGCAGCACCTCCACGAGCTCGGCGTAGCCCCAGATGCCGCCGCAATCGTCCGGAGGGGCGGCGCGGCGCCCACCGGTGCACCGCGGATACGCCGTCGTCCCGTCGCGGTCAAGCACCTTCTCCACCAGGATGTCGTGTTCCCAGTCGTCGCCGAAGTCGTAGGTGTAGCTCAGCTTGCTCTTTGCCGCGGGGGCGACCTGCTCCAGCGTCACCGATCTTTCCGAGCGGCGACCCCGGTCGGCGTCGGCGGTGCCGAAACTGCCATTGGGCGTTTCGAAGGCGTGCAGGTGGCTGTCGTCCCAGCCGAACGCGATCTGGATGACGGTGTGCAGCCGGGCGAGGCTGATGTCGGCCGGGACCTCGAGGCGCCGCCAGATCGGCGGCGTCGCGCCCCGCAACCCCACCTTGATCTGGTAGATCGGCGCCGAGCGGTCGGACTTCTTGCGCTTGGCCGGCAGAGCGGGCGCCGACGTGCGGCCGCGTGCCCCCCGCGCACCGAACGGGCCGCCCGCGCCCCTCGCCAGCTGGGCAATCGTCTGCAGCGCCGCGAGTTGGGCCCCGCCGTCGTCCCCGTCTCCGTGCGGGGCCGCGGGTTTGCTGGGCGTCGGCAAGGCGTTCATCCGGGCCCGAACCAGTAGCGCCAAGGCCGGGTACACCGGGCCGTCCGCATCGGTTCCCATGGCGGCTATTTCCTCAGCCGTGAGAACGCTGTCGTGCACCGCCCGCGCATCCAGGGCCGTCTCGACCTCCCAGCGGAACTCGGTCGGATCCAGCGCCTCCGTGGTGATCTCGAAGCCGTCGGCAGCGCCGGTGGCCCGCATCATCTCGAGCGCCTGAGGCAGCTGGTCCAGGCCGAACACGACGATGGAATCGGCGGCGCCACAATCCAGATGGTCCACGCTGATCACCACGGCGTGCGAGCGCCCGGCACGATGAACTGAGCAGACCAGCATCGACCCCGTGCCCGGGGTGTCGCTCAGCCGCAAACAGTCGGCGACCGTCACCGGCTCGGCCAGTTCGGCCGCCCATCCCGGCCGGCGGACGCCGGCATCAACACGCCGCCCGGCGGCCGCCGACGCCTCCTTGCCGGCCCGGCCTTCGGCGACCGAACCGATCGCCAGCAGCATCGCCATCGCCTCCGAGCTGGCTCGCGACTCGAGCTCCGGGAGGATCCCGCCGATCAGCGCCTCCTCGAAGCCCTCACCGGCCCGGGCGCCGATCGACATCCACGTCGCGCCAACGAGTTCCGCGTCAAGCGGGTCCTCGTCCAGGTTCGCGGCCGCCGCGATCACCTCATCGCCGATCATCCGCTGCGGATCGAAGCTCTCACCCGAGCAAGACGGGCAATCGCATTCATCGGGCGCGCTCAACGCGAAGGGCACGGGAGACCGCCGGGCGGGCTTGTTTTTCCGCTTGCCCTTACGGCCGCGGCTCACAGGACTCATGCACCCAGTTTGCCCAGTCAACCGCATCACCTCGCGCACCCAGCGGGGCGTGTCGCAAAGTCTGGGTCAACTCCCGGTCTGCCGGTGGGTCGCAAGCGAGATGCTCTCCGGCGGTGTGCAAGTCGACATCGATCAGGCGCATCCGGGCTGGCTGAGGCTGGGCGAGGCGCTCATTCGCGATTCGCCCCTTCAACGCGGTCCTTCATTGTCCTGCTGGTGGTCGGGTTGATCCTGGTGGCGGGCCTCCGGGCAGCCAACTGCTACCGCACCAGCGTGCCGACCCGAACCGCATCGGCTGGGGAGATCTTGTTGGAGGCGCGGATCGCGACGCTCGCGATCCTCTGTGTCGCCTGCTCCCGTCGGCATCCGGTTGACCTTTTGGCTAGACTGGTTGCGTTGGTTGTCCTAGTTGCGTTGGTTGCGCTGGAAGGAAGTTGAAAGTGACAGGAGCCGATGTCGCGAGACGCCGTATTTCGGCGCGGGAAAAGCGGATCGCCAAACGCACGGTGCGATCGGCCGATTCCACCCTCGTCACCGCGGCTGATCACTCGCGGATTGGCCGGATCACGGCCCTCGCGGCCGATCTCGAAAAGCTGGCCGACGATGGCCTGCTTGGCGACGACGACCAGAGCATCACCCTTCCGGCGATATGGGGCAATACCCCGTCAAGGGCGGCGCGTGAACTCGCCGAGTCCGAGAACCTGAGGAAGGCGTTCCTGAACCGTCGATCCGTACTGGGGTCATCGGTGAGCCGGAGCGAAGCGGCGGCCCTGTTGGGACTGTCGGAACAGGCGGTCACCAAGCACCTGGATCAGGGCCGCATCGTCGGGATCAAGGACAGGGGCCGCTGGGCGATACCCGCCTGGCAACTGGACGCCGACACCCGCGACGGCTACCTTGTCGGCATTGACCGGCTGGCCCGGGCCTTTCCCGGCGGTCCCGTCGCGCTCACCCGATGGGTGACCGAACCAGCGGCGGATTTCGCCGGCATCACACCCAGAGACATGCTCGCCCGGAACCGGGTGGACGAGGTGGTACGAGCGGCTCAGGCGCTGACCGCGAAGGGTTGGTGAGGCCACTCGCCGCGCCGGTACGACCCTTGAGTTCCGGAAAGCCGTACTTCTGGTCCCGGGGTAGCAGCCGCTGGCAGTGGTGCGGGATCTACCACCGCGACGCCCGCAATCCGCAGGGAGATTCCGCCCGCACCTTCGGTCCGCTCGCCAGGTTCGATCCACACACACCGGATCCCGACCATCCCTCGGTCGACCCGGCGGGGCGTTCCGTGCTGTACGTAGGGGACGGCCTTGCCACCAGCGGTTGTGAGGTCTTCGGCGAAGCAGGCGAGGCAGTGATCTGCCCCTCTTGGCGAGTCGCGCTGCTGGAGCCAGTCACCCGCATCAGGCTGCTCGACCTTGTCCGACCCGGCAGTGCGATGGCCATCGGTGCCCTACCCACACTGGCCGACGGGGCGCTGCCCCGATCGCTCACCCAGGAATGGGCTCGAGCCAACTACGAGGATCACCCCCTCGGTGCACTGGCCGCCGGGATCCGCTACCGGTCCGCGCACAACGGCGGCATCGCCCTCGCCCTGTGGGACACCGCAGGACGGATCCGGACCCTGCTCGACGACAACGGCACCGCCGCCGACGTACCGCTGACCCACCCCGGCATGCTCATCCGGCTCAAGACCCTCCTGATGGAACGACAGCTCGTGATCCGCACTATTGTTCGTGGAGACTGCCCCAGGTGCAGGTCGTAAAGTGGTCCGGTATCCGGCCGAGCATGCCAACATCGGACCGCGCGAAACCCGCTGTCGCACAGGCTGTCCGAGCCGGAGGTAGCGTTCGCTACGCTGCAATGCTGGTGGCCGGGAGACGTCATCCGTTGCTGCGCAACGCGTTACGTCCCACATGCACAATGACCCCGTTGCCGTTTGCGCGTCGGCGGCGCTGGCCGGCCACCTGCCCTGCCCTGCCCTGCCCGCAGAGCATGTAGCGACCGGGTGAATTCATCTTTCTGTCAGCGGGTGTCGATCATCTGACGGAGCACGAATCTGATGGCGGCGACGTCCCCGGCCGGCAGCCGGGTGGAATGGCGACGCCGGAGGCGCTCACGACTGACGGACTTGAGTTGATCGCACATGGCGAAGGTAGGTTGCGCGAGCGCGGTGACCTGGGGATGAAACGGCAACTGGCGATCGGTGGTCGTGCACGGCACGACGAAAGCAAGCTGGCTGGGCAGCTGGCAGGCGAAGGCGGTGCCCACCACGATCGCCGGGCGCAGACCGGCTTGTTCGCGCCCAATCTGCGGGTCGAAGTCGGTCCACCACACTTCCCACGGCGCAATGTCGCGGGTCACTCCCGCACCGCGACATCGACCTCGGCCAACTGCGCGGTCTCCGTGAGGTACGAGTCGGCGGCATCCGGGTCGGCGGCCAGTCGGCGGAGGGCGACGCGGGAAGAGTGTTCGAACAACACCACCCGGAGCGCCTCGTCCAGGCTGACGCCGCCCAGTTCTGTCGCCGCGATCCGGGCCAGCGCGTCCCGGTTCTCAGCCGTCACTCGCATACTGGTCTGCATACGCCAAGCATACGTGGCCTCGAGGGATGGCACGGCGTGCCAAATGCCGCTACAGGGATGCTCCGATACGCCCACCCGGCGCCGCTTTCGAGTACTCGGCGCCACATTATGTCGGAGCCGAGACCTGAAAACCGGCGCCGAGTGGAACCGACGCGTCAGCCGTGTCCAGACTCGCCGATCTGTACGGCGACGTCTTCGGATGCCGGGATTGGCCGCCATGACCCGCGCGGCGGGCCTGTTATACCGCTACGCCAGATCGGTCCTCTCCCACGGCGGTGATCATCCCTGCGCCACAACGCTTTCGCTCCGCCGGCCGCCGGAAGTTCGTCGGCGACCCCCGCATCCCCCGCGGCCGTGTCACCGGTCACGCCCGCTTTGCCGATATCCGGCCCTCCGAGAATTTTCTCCGGGCGGCGACCAGCTCGATCGCCGTTTTTGCATCCGTGCTCCACCCACGCACCGACCACCGACCAGCTCTCTGGGTGAAACTCGCCCGGCTCATTCAGAACGCTAGCGTGGACCCTGGAGCGCCTGGTACGGAACCGCAAGAACTGTGGCCGATGACCGCTACGACGCATGGAGGGAGCACCGATGACACGAGCACGTTCATGGGGCGGGGTGCGGGCGCAGAAGGCACCCGAGATCAGTGAAGCCGCACGCGCGGCGGCTCGAACAGAGCTTGACGCCGAGATCGCTGGAAACCGGTTGAAGCAGATCTGACTCGAACAACGCCGCACTCAAACGGAGCTTGCAGAAGAAATGCAGGTCAGTCAGCGCAGGGTTTCTGCCATCGAATCTCTGGATGTCGGCGGATACGGATCGGAGGAGCGCCGGAAAGCAGGGCCGCCGGTCCTCTACTCGGCGCCGCTTTTATGGACCCGGCGCCAACACATGTCGGAGCCCAGACCTCAGAATCGGCGCTCAGTGGAGGCGGCCCAAGGCTTCACCAGCCCGCGAATGCTTTCCAGGGCAAGCCGGGAAAACCGCCGGGAATGCGCAGCGGCGCCGCCTATCCGCCCGGCACGTTCCGCTCGATGTCGGCGAGCCAGACCGCCGCATTCCCGTCCGACGGGGCGCGCCAATCCCCCCGGGGGCTGAGCGAGCCGCCGGCCGACACCTTCGGCCCGTTCGGCATCGCGGAGCGCTTGAACTGGCTGAACCCGAAGAACCGCTGAACGAACACCACCAGCCATTTCCGGATCGGCGCCAGGTCGTAGGCGCGGCGCCGTTCCGGCGGGAAACCGACGGGCCAGCGGCCGCCGTCCACGTCACGCCAGGCGTGCAGGGCCAGGAAGGCGATCTTCGACGGCCGGAACCCGTAGCGCAGCGTGTAGAAGAGGTTGAAGTCCTGCAGCTCGTAAGGCCCGATCGACTTCTCGGTGCTCTGCGGCACCTCCCCGTCCTTCACCGGGATCAGCTCCGGGGAGATCTCGGTGTTCAGGATCGCCAGCAGAATGTCGTCGACCTGCGCGGAGAAATCGTCCAGCACTTGATCCGCTGGGTCAGCGTCTTGGGCACACCGGCGTTGACGTTGTAGTGCGACAT
>JBBQJM010000108.1:0-10123 GCA_038325895.1 Mycobacteriales bacterium | reverse complement strand
GCGCCGAGCAGAAGGCGTTCGGCCGCACCATCGGCAAGGCCGCCGCGGCCGATCGGCCCGCTTTGCTTGTCCGGGGCAAGGAATTGTCCGACGGGGTGAAGGCCGCAGAGATGGCCGAGGCTGAGGCCAACCAAGCGCTCGCGGCGGCCCAGCGGGCGATCCCCAACCTCATCGAGGGGGCGCCGGTTGGTGGCGAGCAGGACTTCCTCGTCGTCAAGCATGTCGGTACCCCCGCGGACTTCGACTTCCCGGTACGGGATCACCTGGCGCTCGGCGAGGGTCTTGGCGCGATCGACATGGAACGCGGCGCCAAGGTGTCCGGCGCGCGGTTCTATTTCCTGCGCGGCCTGGGCGCCCAGTTGCAGTGGGCGCTGCTCAATCTCGCGGTCAGCACGGCCATCGGCCACGGCATCGTGCCGATGGTGCCGCCGGTGCTGGTCAAGCCCGAGGCGATGGAGGGCACCGGATTCCTGGGCGAGCACGCCGACGAGGTGTACCGGCTCGCCGCCGACGACCTGTACCTGGTCGGTACGTCCGAGGTACCGCTGGCCGCGTACCACTCCGACGAGATCCTGGATCTGTCCGGCGGCCCGCTGCGCTACGTCGGGTGGTCCTCGTGTTTCCGTCGTGAGGCCGGCTCGTACGGCAAGGACACCCGCGGGATCATCCGGGTGCACCAGTTCGACAAGGTCGAGATGTTCTCCTACTGCCGGCCGGACGACGCGGCCGCGGAGCACCAGCGGCTGCTGGGCTTCGAGGAGGAGATGCTGGCCGCTGTCGACGTGCCCTACCGGGTCATCGACACCGCCGCCGGCGATCTCGGGACTTCCGCGGCCCGCAAGTTCGACTGCGAGGCGTGGGTGCCCAGCCAACAGGCCTACCGGGAGCTGACCTCGACCTCCAACTGCACGACCTTCCAGGCCAGGCGGCTGGGTGTGCGCTACCGCGACGAGGACGGGAAACCGCAGGTCGCGGCCACCCTGAACGGCACCCTGGCGACCACTCGTTGGCTGGTGGCGATTCTGGAGAACCATCAGCAGCCCGACGGTTCGGTGCGGGTGCCGGCGGCGCTCCGGCCCGGCCTCGGTGGCCGCGAGGTGCTCGAACCCGCTCGCTGAGGATCGGCCGGTCATCCCATCGGGCTGGTCCTTCGACCGCAGCTCCGTCGACCTGCAGTCAGCCCCGCACATCACCGGGTGAGGCCGGGGCGGTGATGACGATGACCTCGACATCGGCTGTGGCAGTGGGGATTCGCGGACCGAAATCGCGGGCGAGGGTCAATCTCCACAGCGCCGTGCCGACGGACAGCCCACGCACAACGGCTCGTTCGGCGGCAAGTGCCGGTTCCGGTGGCCCGCTGCGCGGCCGGGCCGGTGCGGGCGGTGGGTCCGTCACGATCAGCACCCGGGCGACGTTTTTCCCGGAGAGGCATTCGGCCGACCAGGAGTTCCCGGATCCCGAGTACGACTGCAGCGCCAGCTCGACGCAGTCGCCGACGGCCACCGTGACCGGACGGGAAAGATCTGTTGGACGCATAACGATCTGGATGCCCGAACACTGACCTTGCCGAGCCCCTTGGCCTGGGACGAATGCGTGGGTCCGCGACGTCGTGTTCGACGAAGACCGTCACCAACTCCGCACCGGCAACGGACCACAAGTCATGGCCACCCTGCGCAACATCGCGATCAGCGTGCTCCGCCTCGCCGGCCACACCAAAAATAGCCACCGCATTGCGACACCACGGCCGCAGCAGAGCCGACCCATCGACCTTCTGCTCACCGCATGAACTACTTTGCCGACCCCCTGGTCCCAGGGCCCACCGCCCGAAAATCGATCCGTGTCGCGGTATTCGCCGGAATCAGCCCCCTCGGCTCGGCCCCGATTGCCGGTTGCGCCGACTCTGTCTCGTCGGGGGTGCGGCGGTAACCAGCCCCGTTGTTCGCGCGCCAAGACTCTCGCAACTCGCCGAATGTCCGGATCATAATTCCTCCGCTGGTCCCTGACAACGCAAAGCCGGACGCCCGTAGCCGTGGCGTCCCTCGTCAGAAGGCGCGCTGCCCGCCGTGATAGCTGTCCGGACAACTGTGCGTATTCGGCATTGTTGGGGATGAATTCCAGGTCAAGACGATGGCCCGAGGCGTACCCGCTGATCGGCGTTCTCGCGTGATGATTCGAGATGCCCGTGTCGCAGCCACTTTCGACGACAATCACTTCGGTTGTCCAGCCGGTGGTTCCAGGCAAGAGCCGTGAGTGATCATCCGGGCCTTCCGGTCGGCAGGGCCGCGGCATACCCTTCCTGACATGGCGGACCAGGTGCGTGTGTGGCCGGCGGGGCGATGCCGGTGACGCCGGCGGCGGACAGTGTTCGGCGGTCCAGGGCCGCGGCCGGCGCACCGGGTGGTGCCAACGGCAGTTCCGACAGCGTGGCGACCGGTCAACGCTCCGTCGACCTGGTGGTGCATGCGCCGCGCGCGATCATCGACGGTGCCGAGCAGAGCGCCAGCCTGCTCATCCGGATGGGTCGCATCGTCGGCATCGAGCCGCTGGGCAGCGCGCCGCCCAGCCGGTTCGTCGCCCGCCTGGCCGAGGACGAGGTGCTGATCCCCGGACTGGTGGACACGCACGTGCACATCAACGAGCCGGGCCGCACCGAGTGGGAGGGTTTCGATTCCGCGACCGCCGCCGCAGCGGCGGCGGGCGTCACCACCGTGATCGACATGCCGCTGAATTCGCTGCCGCCGACGTTGACGGCAAAAGCGTTGGCGGCCAAGCGGGTTGCCGCGCGCGGCCGGTGCCGGGTGGACGTCGGGTTCTGGGGTGGCAGCGTCCCGACCAATCTGGACGATCTGCCCGAGCTGTTTGCCGCCGGCGTGTTCGGCGTCAAATGCTTCCTGCAGGATTCCGGTGTACCGGAATTCCCCCCGCTGACCGTCGGTGAAATGCGTTCCGCCATGAGGGTTGTCGCCGGCGTCGGTGGGCTGATGCTGGTGCATGCCGAGGACCCGGCGGTGCTGCACACGGCGCCCGTGCCGCGTGGGCGCAGTTATCTGGCGTTCATGGAGTCCCGCCCGACGGCCGCCGAAACCAGTGCCATCGCGGCCTGTATCAAGGCAGCAGCCATCACGCGGTGCCGGGTGCACATCGTGCATCTGTCCAGTGCTGACGGCGTGCGACAAATCCGCAGGGCCAAGGCCGATGGCGTTCCCATCACGGCGGAAACCTGCCCGCACTACCTGACGCTGTCGGCGGACAGCATTCCCGACGGTGCGCCGCAGTACAAATGCTGCCCACCGATCCGGGAGAAGGCCGACCAGGACGCGCTGTGGGAGGGCCTGCTGGAGGGCACCATCGACATCGTGGTGAGCGATCACTCGCCGAGCACCCCGGAATTGAAGCTGCTGGAGGTCGGCGACCTGGGGATGGCGTGGGGCGGTGTCGCGGGCCTGCAGTTCGGCTTCGCCGCCGTGCTCACCGCCGCCCGCAGCCGCGACATCGACGTCACCCGGGTCGTCCAGTGGATGTCGCGTGGCCCCGCCGATCTTGCCGGCCTGGAGCACAAGGGCCGCATCGAGATCGGCGCCGACGCTGACCTGGTCGCCCTCGCCGTCGACGACACCTTCACGGTGACAACCGATCTCATTCGCCATCGGCACCTCATCACGCCTTACCTGGGCAAGGAGTTCCGGGGGGTGGTGCGGGCCCGTTGGCTGCGCGGGACTGAATTGACCGACCAGATGGTGGCCGGCCGGCTGCTGAGCCACGACGTGTTGGGTGGAGTAGGCCGATGAAGCGGACCGACCTTGATCTGGCGAGTCGGGCGCTCGGCGGGTCCGTCCGGTACGTCAGCGATGAGTTCTTCGCGGCCTGCGAGGCGTTGCTGATCCCCGCATCACCGGCGCACGACACCACCACGTTCGGCCCCCACGGGAAGATCTATGACGGTTGGGAGACCCGCCGGCGTCGGAGTCCCGGCTACGACTGGGCGGTGGTCTCGCTCGGCGTCCCCGGCGTGCTGCACGAGATCGTCGTGGACACTTCGTTCTTCCTCGGCAACTACCCCCCGGAAGTCTCGGTGGAAGCGACCTGGGTCGACGGCGCACCCGACCGGGCCACCCTGGATCGTGCCGACTGGGTCACCGTGGTGCCGAACTCGGCGGCCAGGGGGAACACCGCCAACACCTATCGCGTCTACAACAGCCAGGCCTTCACGCATGTGCGGCTGAACATCTATCCCGACGGCGGGGTCGCCCGGCTGCGGGTGCACGGGTCGGCGGTGCCCGACCCTCGGGTCTTGGGTGACCGGATCGACCTGGCGGCCATCCATCATGGGGGCGATATCGCCGAATGCTCCGACATGTTCTATTCCGACGCACGACATGTGCTGTATCCCGGGGTGGCGCGCACGATGGCCGAGGGTTGGGAAACGGCCCGCCGCAGAACCGCCGGGAACGACTACCTGGTGGTCACGCTCGCCGGCCCCGCCCGATTGTCGTTCGTCACCCTGGACACCGGGTATTTCCTGGGTAACGCACCGGGCCGGGTGCGCATCTCGGCGCGCGCCGGCGACTCCGACCCATGGCACGAGATCCTCGCCGAGACAGCGATCTCACCCGATGCCCGCAATCGGTTCCGGCTGTCCCCTTCGGATGTCACTGGGGACGTCACTGGGGACGTCACCGCGGAGGCGACCGGGGAGGTCACCGCGGTCCGGGTGGACGTGTATCCGGACGGCGGCTTCTCCCGGCTGCACCTGATGGGACACCTGTCGCCGCAGGCACTGTCGGCGGCGATCTCGCAGTGGTTGCTGCGGTTGCCGGCGCAGGCGTCGGCACGGGTGCTGCTCGGCGCCGGGCTGAGCGGTGTCCCGGTGCGGGAACTGAGCGACGAACAACTGCTCTCGCTGGCCTGGTGACTGGTCCGCGTGCGTTCGGCATCATCGACAGCTGTGTCGTTGTGCTGATGGTAGGTCCCGCCCGGTAGGCGGCCGGAATTGTCCCGTATCTGCGGTCTCCGGGCGGCGCTGCTGCGGTCCATCCCAGATATATCCCGATCCGCCGCAGATATATCTGCTGTGTCACCGGGACGCAACAATTGGTGATTGCGTTTTGGCGTGTTCACCAGTCGGGGTGGAGCGCGGCGCAGCGCCCACCTGCCGGTTGCCCGGCATTGCAGTGTCGACCGTCCCGGATTGTGCGGCGGCACCCCTCCCGCCTCCGGCGTCAGGCGATGATGCCTGCGCGTCAACCGCTTTCGCGGTGCGCCGTGTTTCCCCACTTCTGTCAGGAGGTACACCATGACCGACACCACGTCGTCGCCGGCAGCTGGCGGCGCCCAACCCGAAGGCGACGTTCTCGTCGACACGGGTGAACACCACCACCTCGCCGGAGCGGGTGTGATCAAGCCCGGGGTACGCGCCGCGGTTGACGAATGAGGATCTGGCTCCGCTTCGGAAGCAGACGTGGGGGTCGTGCAACTTCTTCGCGTTCTGGATGTCCGATGTGCACAGCGTCGGCGGGTATGTGACGGCCGGGAGTCTGTTCGCGTTGGGGTTGGCGGCGTGGCAGGTGTTGGTGGCGTTGCTGGTGGGGATCACGATCGTGTATTTCCTGTGCAACCTGGTGGCCCGCCCGTCGCAGGCGACGGGGACGCCGTACCCGGTGGCGTCCCGGATCTCGTTCGGGGTGTTGGGGGCGAACATTCCGGCGATCATCCGCGGCCTGATCGCGGTGGCCTGGTACGGCATCCAGACGTATCTGGCGTTGGTGTTGTTGGCGATCAAGCTGTGGCCGGGGTTGGCACCGTACGCCGAGACCGCGGAGCACGGGTTTGCCGGGCTCTCGCTGCTGGGGTGGATCGGGTTCGGGTTCATGTGGATCGCGCAGGCGGTAGGCCTACTCCGCCTCGGCCTGTTTCGCCGGACAGACCGCATTCTGGATCACCGTTCCCCGAACCGCCGCCGCCTGGACACCAGCACCAGACCCACACCGAGGATGAGCAACGAGAAGCCGCTGAGCAGGTAGTCCACGACATCGACACCGGTATTGGGAAGTTGGCCGGAAGAACCCCCGCCGGTGTCAGTGGGCTCGGTCGGCGGGATCGGTGGGACGGCGAAGTCCGCCGAGCCGGAGTTGTTGGTGGGATCCCCGTCGTTGCCGCCGATCACCGTGGCCGTGTTGGAAACGGTGCTGCCGGGGACAGTGGTGATAGTGCTGACCGTGGTGGTCACCGTCAGGGTGCTCTGTGCGCCGGCGGGCAACGCACTCTGGTAGGTGCAGGTAACCAGTTGGCCGGCCACCGCACACAGCCAACCGTCACCGCTCGCGGTGACATAGCTGAGCTGGGGCGGCAGGTCGTCGGTCACCGTCAACGGCGGCTGCGCCTCGTTGGGTCCGAGGTTCTGCACCGCGATCTGCCACACCACCTGGTCGCCTTCGGCGGAGAACACCGACTTGTTCAGCGCCAGATCGACCAGCGGGCTGATCGGTGCCGGGTCCGTGGCGGTGTTGTTCGACGGATCCAGATCCTCGGCGGGGGAACTGACCGTGGCGGTGTTGGTCACCGACGGATAGGCCTCCGGCAGCACATTCACGGTCAACTCGATGGCACTCGACGCGCCGACAGCCAGGCCGGCGGCCAGGTCGCAGGTGACGTCCTGACCCGTCGCCGAGCACTGCCAGCCGTCACCTGTCCCCGACACGTAGCTCAGTCCCGCCGGCAGGGTGTCGTTCACGGTGACCGGGCCAGGATCGTCCGTCGGTCCGTTGTTGACCACCGTGACCGTGTAGGTGGCGGGGGAGCCGACGACAAAGTCGCCGGTGTGCGTCTTGCTGATGGCCAGATCGACCTGGGCCGGGACGGTGACGGAGTCGGTACTGGAGTTGTTCGTGGGATCGGGATCGGGCACCGAGCCGGTGACCGACGACGTGTTTGCGACCGTCGGGTAGGCCTCGACGCCGACGGTGAAGGTCAGCGCGAGCGCCGGCGCGTCGGTGTTCGGCGGCAGTGGGTCGGCCAGTGCACAGGTCACGGTGGGCCCTGTTGGCGCTGACGCTGTGCAGGTCCAGGCCGGATCGGAACCCGTCGCGTCCACGAAGGTCAACCCGGTCGGGATGTCGTCGGTGACCACGACATCGGTCGCCGCCGAAGGCCCGTCGTTGTGTACGGCGAGGGTGAACGTCAGCGGATCGCCGATCCGGGCGGACGCCGTGTGCGACTTGACGATGGACAGATCCGCCGCGGTAGTGACATCCACGACGTCCTCGTCGGTGTTGTTGCCCGGGTCCGGGTCAACGGTCGGTGAGGTCACCACCGCCGTGTTGGTGTAGGCGCCTTGCGGTGCTGCGGGGTCGACCGCGACGGTCATCGTCAGCGGCGGAGCGTCCGTCCCGGCGAGCACCGGAGCCGATCCGTCGAGGTTGCAGCTCACGTCCTGTCCGGTATCCGTGACCGGATCGGCGACACACGTCCAGCCGCCTTCCGCGGAAACGTACGTCAGTCCGACCGGCAGGCGATCGTCGATGACCACCGGGGCGATGGCGTCGGACGGTCCGGCATTGCGCGCGGCGAGGGTGAAGGGCACCGTCTCGCCCGCCAGCACGGGGCCACCGGGGTGCGTTTTGGTCAGCGACAGATCGGCTTCGGCGCCGACCACGACGTCGACCGTGGAGGTGTTGTCGTCGGGGTTGTCGCCCGGTGTCGAGGTGCTGATGGTCGCGGTGTTCGTCAGAATCGAGCCATCCGGGATGCTGCTCGCGGTGGTGACGATGACGGTGATGTCGGTGTCCGCCGAGGAGCCGACGGCCAGTGACGCACGGGTGCAGACCAACG
Source organism: Mycobacteriales bacterium (assembly GCA_038325895.1). GTDB lineage: Bacteria > Actinomycetota > Actinomycetes > Mycobacteriales > Nakamurellaceae > Nakamurella. The sequence continues at coordinate 2,296 of JBBQJM010000108.1, read as the reverse complement.
CGTCGGTGGCCGAGCAGGTCCACCCGTCCCCGACGGCGGACACCAGGGTGGTGAACGGCGGCAGCGGATCGGAGATGAGCACGTCGTCGGCGGTCGACGGTCCATCGTTCTCGACGTGCAGCGTGTAGGTGACGTTCATTCCGGCCAGGACTTGCTCATCAGGGGTCGCGGTCTTCACGATCGAGATGTTCGCCAGATCATTGACCCTGGTCGGATCGGAATCCTGGTCGTTCTCCGGGACGGGATCGACGAGCGGCCCGTCAACGCTCGCGGTGTTCACGATGATGGCCGGTCCGGCATCCTCGGCGACCAGCACCACCAGCCCGATCGGTGGCGCGCTCGCGCCGCTGACCAGCACAGCTGACCTCGCGCACGTGACGGTGCCGGACGCCTCGTTGCACGTCCAGTCGGTGCCCGAGGCGGAGACAAAGCTCATCCCCGCGGGGATGGGATCGGTCACCGTGATCGTTCCTGGGCTGTCCGACGGCCCGTTGTTGGTGACCAGGAGCCGGTAGGTCAACTCCGCGCCGGCGGTGGCGTCGCCGGTGTGTGACTTGACGATCTGCAGATCCGCCTGGGTGATGAACTCGGTCGTATCGGTGTCGGTGTTGTTGCCGGGGTTGGGATCCGGGGTGGGGGATGCCACGGTGGCCGCGTTCAGGATGATCCCGGTGGCGCTCGAGTCCAGGGCGACGCCGATCTGCACCGTGGCGTGATCGCCGGCCGCGAGCGTGCCGGCGAGTCTGCAGACAACGGTGGTGGTACCCGTGCAGGTCCAGCTCCCGACAACGGAGGTGACGGTGCCGTCGAAGGTCAATCCGGCGGGCAGCGCGTCGGTGATGGTGACGGTTGCCGCCGCGTCCGACGGCCCGTAGTTGTCCGCGCGGAACTGGTAGGTGCCGGTGGATCCGGCAATCAGGTCGCCGATGTGTTGCTTCTGGATGCCCAGGTCGGCCTCGGTGTTCAGTGGTACCGGGTCGGTCGAGGTGTTGTTGCCGGGAACGGGATCGGGTGTGGTGCCGGCCACGGTCGCGGTGTTGGTGATCGTCTCTGTCCGATCGGCGTCGACGAGCACGTCCAGCCGGATGGCCGGGGCGGTGGCGCCGAAGGCGAGGGTGTCCGCCCGGGTGCAGGTCACGACCCTGGTCGGATCGTCGTAACCGCAGACCCACCCGTCACCTTTGGCGGCGGTGAAACCGACGCCGGCCGGCAGGGTATCGCTGACCGTGACCGGTCCGATCGAGTCCGACGGCCCGAGGTTGCGCACGTCGATGGTCCAGGTCAGCGGGTTCCCGGCGACGGCGTCCGGGCTGTGCCGCTTGACGATCTCCAGGTCGGCGGCGGTCGTGACGGTGACCGTGTCGGAATCGGTGTTGTTGGCCAGGTTCGGGTCGTAGGTGCGATCGGTGACGCTGACACTGTTGGTGTAGGCGGTGCCGGTCGGCGTCGACGGGCTGATCCGGACGGTCAGGGTGATCACCGGGAAGGCCGCACCCGACGCGAGCGTCTCGTTGGCATCGGCCCGGGAACAGCTGAGCGGGGCGCCGGGCACGCAGTTCCAGCCGGTGCCGGTCGCCGACAGTAGGGTGACCCCGGCCGGCACGGTGTCCGTCACGACGAAGGGCCCGACCGCGGTGTCGGGTCCGGCGTTGGACACCAAGACGTTCCACCGGCCGGTGCTGCCGGCGACAAAGGTGTCGGTGTGCGACTTGTCGACCACCAGGTCGGCCTTGGCGATGTGCGCCGCCGCGATTGCACTCCCCGACCCGTACGGTCCGACCTGGTTACCGGAGGCGCCGGTGGCGTCCTCGGCGGTGGTCGTCACGGTGTTGGTGTGGTTGATGCTGATTCCGGCGCCGGGATCGACGAGGGCGCCCGGGCCCGGCGTTGCCGTGAAGGTCACCACGATCGTCCGGGTCGGCGCGATCGAGCCGAAGTTGGTCCAGGTCAAGGTGTGCGTGACCCCCGCGACGGTGTCGGTGGGCTCGACCGCAGCGGCCGGTCCGCCGTTCACCGAGACCCGCGCCGACCGGGCGTTGTAGGTCCAGTTCGGCGGCAGCACGTCAACGGCATCGACGCCGTACGCGGTGCCGCCGCCGCTGTTCGTCAACGTCACTGTCCACCCGAAAGGCGTTCCCACATAGGCAAGATCACCGTTTGTCACCTTCTTGGCGGGCGTCACGTGGGGGAAGGCGGGGGTGACGGTGGCCGTTGCCGTGGGGCCGGTGTACGTGCGTCCGGCGCCGGGCAGGCTCCGGTAGGACTGGACGGTGGCGGAGTTGGTCAGCCGTCCGGT
>JBBQJM010000107.1:0-10124 GCA_038325895.1 Mycobacteriales bacterium | reverse complement strand
GGCGCCCGACCTGGTGCTCCGGGATCCGATCGAGTTTGCTTCCGCTGTTGCAGCCGCGGAGCGAGGCGTCAGGCACCTCCGCGTCGGCTTCGGCCTTGCCTCCAGTGAAGCGGAATGCCTGCGAGGCGCCGCCACACCGTTGCAGGACTTCCGACCTGCCACCGACCAGCGGATCGCCGAGTCGACCTACCTCACGTTGTTTCCCGAGGTGCTGGACGAGTCACCGTTCTCCGATACCCGGCGTTACCGGCTGCCGCAACATGAGCCTGGCGGGTTACCCGACTGGTGGCCCGGGAACTCGGATCCGCTTGTCTATGCCACTTTCGGGACGGTCGCCCCGACGATGCCCGGCATGGTGCGGCTGTACCGCGCCGTGCTTGACGCAGTCGCGGGGCTGTCGGTGAGGGTGCTGCTCACCGTCGGTCGCGAACTTGACACCGCCCAGCTCGGACTCCCGCCGAGCAATGTCCGCATCGAGCGGTGGGTGGATCAGGCCGACGTGATGGCCGAGGCGGTCCTGGTGGTCTGTCACGGAGGTGCGGGTACCACGCTCGGCGCCCTGGCAGCGGGAGTTCCCATGGTTGTTTTCCCGCTGTTCGCTGACCAGGCGGCCAATGCTGCCTGCGTCGACAAAGCAGGCGCCGGAGTGGCCGTCGAGGCGCGTGATGCAGCGGCTGCGCAGCGGAGTATCGAGAGCGGTGACGCTGCCTCGCTCCGCGCCGCGATTCTCCAGGTCCTCGGCGATCCCGGTTACGCCAACGCCAGTGCCGAGATCGCCGCCGCCTTCAGCGATTTGCCGCTCTTGGAGGACATCTACGACAAGCTTCTGCCTGAACGGCAATCCGCTTGAGCTTGCTGCTGCTCGTGATCAACCGGCGACGGATCCCCGCTTGCCAGGTGCTTTCGGTACCACAATGTCGGAAAGCCAAGGAGTCGAGCACACCCAGGTATCTCGGCCCGGTCGCTTGCTCTTGACAGCTCGCCGAGCTGCGCAATCCCGTTGGGCCAGTTGATGTTCCAATCTGACTTGATTCAAGCAACGATCCAGTACGTATGTTCGATACACCTGGATGATGACTGAGTACATGAATGAGCAGCGCCCGGCCATATCCCCGTGCGGCCAGGGGAGACCCGAGACCGGTGGTCGGGCCGGCCGTGGGGAAGCGGTCCCGCACATACTGGCTCGACCAGCCGGACAGCTCAGATCTCCTCGGCCGTCATCTTCCCCACGACATAGCGATCGGCCAACCACTCCGCCGTCAGTAGGCTGCGCTGCTCCACCGCTGCTGGTTGCACGGGTTCTGGCCCATGTGGTGTCGAACGCATGGCAGACAAGGTAGGGGAACGCGAATGCGACGTGTCTAGGCTCGGGCGGGCTATTCGCCCGCGAGGCTGACCAACATCAGTCGCTGGACCTGCGCGGGCCTGGAGCAGGGATTCTCGGGCCTGGACGCCTTCAGTATCGCGGCAAGCCTGGAACTGCTGTCCGATCTGCTCTAGTTGGATGTCCAGAGCCACCGACCGCCCTGCGTCGGCTGGTTGCTGCGGGCCCAGCGCTTGGTGGCCTCGGTGACCGTGTCTCGCCGACGGAGCAGCGGAGCCGGACCGGCGGGCGTAGGCGAACCGGTGGGGCCGCCGAGCACAGCCGGCGGCTGGCACACCACTGGCCCCCAAGGCAGCTACCGTCTGACACCCACCGGCCAGGAACCGGGCCCGGGTCACCCGAAACGCGGCGATCGGGCCGATGACGCCGCGGCAACCCAGGACGTGTCGAGGGTCCTGGTCCGAGCCAGAACCGACGGTGCTCATTGTGCGTCGGCGGCCGCGCGGGACGCGGTGTTCCGGTGGTGCCTGCCGATGGCCCCGGCGTTGGCCAACGAACCGAGACCGGAGGGCCGGCCGGTTGATCCGGCCACCGCCGAACAGGCCGCTGAACTCGGTTTGGCGCAGGCCGTGCTCAGCTGGCGACGCCCGACGGCCACGGGTTCGAGGCATTCGCCCTCGCCGCGGTGGCAGCGCGGCTGCGATGTCAGCCGACCGCCCACCCCGACGAACCTCCACCCGGCTGAGGCCAAACGAACCGTCACCCGGCCCCGACTCAGCGGCGACCGCGAATTATTCGTTCCAGGGAAGGCAGCGATGACCGGGTCCGCGACGTTCCTGCCCACCGGTCACTGGGACTTGGCGCGCCCGGTGTCGACCTTCTGGCCTGGCCTATTCGCAGCAACCGGTTGAGGTGCGCCTTACTTGGGTCGACCTTTCCGGTGGGTCCCAAGCACGGCAGGATCCGCGGGGTCGTTCGTGCTGGTGGCCGTGCCGCGCCATGGCCGAGCGGCCGTTGCGGCTGGCTGCAACTCTTTCGGTTCGGTGTTGACGATCAGGGCCGGGTGACGCGCCTAGCTACTTTTCGTGGTCCTACACTTGCTGTATGTAGCGTCCTGGAGCGGTTTGTCGAATCCGAAGACCAGCCGCCGCCGGGACCATGAGCGGGGAGCGTCGGTGGCGGCGATCGGGCGGGGAGAGCCGGCACGGCGACAGGAAAGGCGACGCCCTGTCCCACCGCCGATGCCGAGCGGTGCCTCACCGGATGCGGTGGCGGCGGTGCATGTGGTGACCCGCGCGGTGTTCGGGGCGAGAACTCCCATGCAGATCGTCGAGTTGGTGATCGGCGTCGTGCAGGACCTCGGTGGCCATGTCAGCCCGGCTGCGGTCAATCCGCCTGACGCTCTGCCGATCGACCTGGGGCTCGGCGAGATCGACCCCGTGCTGCCGTGCGCGCCGGCCGTCAGCGTGGCCAGGTTGAACCTGGAAATCCTGCTCCCACCGTTGATGGAGGACGCCCGGATGGCGGTGCTGCGGTTGCGGAACACCGAACGGCTCGCGGACGAGGCGAGCGTCGATTCCCTCACCGGGTTGTTGAACCGCAGGGCGCTGTTCCGGCAGTTGACGATCCTGTCGAGCGGGGATTGCGTGGTCATGTGCGACCTGGACCGTTTCAAGAAACTGAACGACACCCTCGGGCACGACGCCGGCGACGACGCATTGGCCGGGTTCGGCCGGGTGCTCCGTTCCGAGGTCCGTGCCGATGACATCGTCGGCCGGTACGGCGGGGAGGAATTCGTCATCGGGATGACGAACGTCACCCCGGAACAGGCCTCGACCCGGGTCGGGCAGATCCGTGAACGTCACCAGGCGACCGCGCCGCCGGTGACGTTCTCCGCCGGGATCGCCGGGATCCGGTCGGGCGGTGCACGGTTTGCCGTGGTCGCCGCGGACCACGCCCTGTACCGGGCGAAGGTCGCCGGGCGCGATCGATGGGCGGTGGCGCGAGATGACGAGTACTGATCCGGGTAATGCGTCCGGAGGTTCGGACGGCCGGTCCGCGGGAACCGTGGGCGGCGGTGATGCAACCGGTTTGTTCGTGGTGGCCAGCACGATCGCGATCGACGAGGTCGGGTGCGCGAGGTTGGAGGAGGCATTTCGCGATCGTCTCCGCGCGGTCGAGGTAACGCCCGGGTTCCGTGGTCTGCAGGTCTGGCGAGAGGCCAAGCAGCCGGGGCGGTACCTGATGGTGTCGTGGTGGCTGTCGCGCGCGGACTGGTTGGACTACATGCGGTCCGCGGAGCACGACGCGTCGCATGCCAGGATTCCCGGGGCACCGGCCCGACCGCGACCTGATGGTCTCCGCACGTTCGAAGTGGTGGCCACGTGACAACCCCGAACCAACCAGGACTGAGCAGACCGGTACAAGAACTCTTCGACATCGTCGTGGGCCGGTCCGCGCGGCAGGCCGCGCTGTTCGTGCTCGACTTGCTCGACTCCGGACGGCCGATGGACGGGCTGGTCACCGACGTGTTGGCGCCGGTGCAGGCGGAGGTTGGCGCGCAGTGGCAGCGCAGTGTTTTGACCGCGGCCGATGAACACGCCGCGACCGCCGCCATCGACAACGCGCTCGCCACCCTGGCGGTCGCCGGTCGGCCACCGATCCCGGCCGATCGCGGCACTATGGCGGTGGTCTGCGCCGAGGGTGACTGGCACACGCTGCCTGCCAGGATGGCCGCCGAGTTGTGGCGATGGGACGGGTGGGACGTGACCTACCTCGGTGGGTCGCTGCCGCCCGCCGACCTGGGAAGGTGGTTGGCCTCGGCACGACCGGAGGTTCTCGCGGTGACCTGTTCGGTGCCGCTGTTCATCCCGGGGGTCCTCAGCCTTGGCGAGACGGCGGCGGAGGAGGGTGTGGCGTGCGTCGTCGGGGGCCGTGGGCTGGGGACTGACAGTCGGAGGGCGGCCGCGTTGGGTCTGCGGTGGGCGGGGTCTGCCGCCGGGCTGGCCGGCGCACTTGATGGACCCGAGCCGAGCGTGGATCGCGGCGAATTATCGGATCGGCGCAGCGAAACCCAGGATATCGAATCCGATATCGCCGAGGTTGTCGATGCCGCGGTCGGCGCGCTCACCGCCCACTATCCGGCGATTTCCAGTTACACGCCGCGACAATTGTTTCACACCAGGCAGGATTACGCGTTCATCGTGCAGTTCTTGTCCGCCGCGGTGTTGTCCGACGATCCGCTGCTGTTCACCGAATTCCTCCGGTGGCAGCAGGTGATACTGACCAGTCGTGGGCTCCCGGCTTCGGTGCTGCCGATGAGTATCGATGCGCTCCATGACGTCTTTCCCGTTGGATACGAACGGGCGAAAGCGATGCTCGGTGCGGCCACGGGATCTGGGTTCCCGTCGGAGCGGGATTCTCGTTCGACAGAAGATATGGCCAGGGGATCCGAGGTACCCAGGACCGCCGCCGCGAGAAGGTCCGGCCACCGGCCGAGCCCACGGCCCGGCCGGTCGCGGTGAAAAGCTGACCGACGCCCAAGCGGCCGAACTGATCGTGGTGCTGAACTCGCAGCGGTTCGTGGACAAGGCGCCGCCGCAGATCTATGCGACCCTGCTGGCCAATGGCACGTATCTGTGTTCGATTTTCACGATGTACCGGACGCTGGAACGGAATCGGCAGGTCAAGGACCGCCGGCGGCAGGCCACGCATCCACCGCGGGCGATCCCGGAACTGCAGGCCACCGGGCCGCGGCAGGTGTACTCGTGCGATATCACCAAACTCGCCGGCCCGGCCAATGCCAGTATTTCGACTGCTACGTGATGATCGACATGTACTCGCGGTACATCGTCGGTGCGCACGTGCACAGCAACGAGACCGCGTTGTTGGCCGTCGGGTTGATGACGGAGATCTTCGGTGTTCAGGGCGTTCCGCACGTCGTGCACGCCGACCGGGGTACATCGATGGCGAGTAAGCCCGGCGCGACCCTGCTTGATGATCTTGGTGTGACCCGATCCCATTCCAGGGCAAAGGTTTCCAACGACAACCCCTATGCAGAGTCGTGGAACAAGACCCTGAAGTACGCGCCGGTGTTCCCGGAACGGTTCAACCCCTGCAGGAGGCCAGGCAATTCATCTCCGAATTCGTCGAATTCTACAATCATGAACGTCGGCACGGGGGCGTCGGCCAACATACGCCGGCTGACGTCCACTACGGCGTGGGAGAGCCATTCGCGACCGCGCGGCAAGGTCCGGCGTCCAGGGGACTGGCCGCCGAAGCCGTCGGCCGACCAACACGCCGACTGGGCCGACTCAACGTCCTGGCCGACCGTTCTCAGTGCGGGGCGGTCAGTCCAGACTCTGCCGGGAGTCGAACGGTTCGCCCAGTACCGCGCCCTGCGGGGTGATCTCGAATCGGCGCATCTGCTGCAGGTGCGCGCTGCCGCGCGTCTTCAGCACGGTGACAGCGCGCTTGAGGACCGGGACGATCACGGCGTAGCGGTCCTCCCAGGAGCGCAGGGTCTGAGCCGGCACATCCACCATCTTCGCCACAGCCCCAATGCTGTAGACCCCGATGCGATCACCGTCTCCCTCCACATCTGCGATCCTCACCCAATTGGTTCTCAATGCGCTGACGGTCAGCGAACGCGCCCAACCGGTCGGCGCGGTGCTGTTCGGACTGAACCCGTACCGGATATTGGACGAGGATTACCAGGCGTTCCTGTCGTTGGTGGTGCGCCAGCTCGGGACCGTGCTGACCGACGCCGTCGCGCACGACAGCCAGCGACATCGGCTCCGCGCGCTGGCGGATCTGGACCGAGCGAAGACAGAGTCCTTCCAGAACGTCAGCCACGAGCTCCGGACGCCGCTGACCCTGCTGCTGGCACCGTTGCGCGACATGCTGCAGCCGGCGGACGGCGAACCCGCGGCGCGGCAGGATGACCTGCAGGCGGCGGTCCGGGCGGCCGAGCGTCTCGAGGTGATGGTGGATGCCCTGCTGGACTTCTCCCACCCCCGGGCCGGTGTGCGGACGGCCGACGACCGCCCGACCGACCTTACGGTGGCGACCGCGGAGGCGACCAGCATGTTCCGCTCGACCGCAGAGCGCGCCGGTCTGCGCTTCACCGTTGCCCTACCCGACACACCGGCGTTCACGGTGGTGGACGGGCCGACGTGGGCGACCTTCGTGACCAATCTCGTCTCCAACGCGCTGAAAATACACCCGCACCGGCGCCATCGAGATTCGGCTGCGCTGCAGCGGGGCGGACGCGGTGCTCACCGTCACGGACACGGGGATCGGTATCAGCCAGGAGCAGCAGGCAAACGTGTTCGAGCGGTTCTACCGGGCAGCACCGGAGCAGCCCACCTCCGTTGCAGGGATAGGACTTTCGCTGGTGACCGATCTGGTTCGAGCGCTGCGCGGGCGGGTCGATCTGACGAGCAAGCCCGGCGTCGGCACGACCGTCACGGTCTCTGTTCCGCTCGCCGCCGGTTCGTTGTCGACCTCCGAAGGACCGGTGTCCGTGGAGCCGGCCGCCGGGGGGCGGGTGCTCGTCGTCGAGGATGACGTCGACCTTCGCCGCTACTTGACCCGCTTGCTGAGCCGCGACGGGTGGGCCGTGACGGCCGTGGCCGATGCGGAAACCGCCCTGGCGGCTGCCGTTTCCGACTCGGCCGGGCCGCCCGATCTCATCCTCACCGACGTCATGCTGCCCGGCCGGAGCGGCCTGCAACTGGTGTCCGACCTCCGAACGGCGCCGGCCACCTGCCGGCTGCCGGCTGCCGGTGATCGCGGTCACCGGTCGCGGCGGTCCGGACGCCGCCGAAGAAGGCCTCACGGCCGGTGCCGACGACTACATCACCAAACCCTTCTCCGCACCCGAACTGCTCGCCAGGGTGCGGGCCAACCACGAACTGCATCGGATGCGGGAAGCGCCGTCGACAGCGCCGAGGCGAAGGCGGAGCAGATCCGGCGGGGGCCTGGACAGCAACAGCGTGATCGGCACCGCTGTCGGGGTGATCATGGCGACCTACCGGCTCAGCGCCGAGCAGGCGTTCCCCATGCTCACCACGGCGAGCCAGAATACGAACAGCAAACTGCGCGACATCGCCGCCACCGTCACCGAACCGACGCACTACCGTACCGGCGGAGCGTCATCGACACCTGCTCGTCCGCACCTCGACGCGCCGCTGAAGGCGCCTACCTGCAGCGCCCGCCGCCCCGGTTGAACCGCACCGACGGGCACTTGTCACACGGTGATGAGTCGCGCGAGCAAGACCACCGAGTTCTCTGTGTTCCTGGCAGCGGTGGTTGCCGTGGTGATCACGGCCGTCATGGTCGGCCAGGATGAGAACACCGGCATCGATCCGTTCGGCGCGCTGGAAGCGCTGCAGTACATCACGTTCCTGCGGCGCAGACGTTTCAATCGGGGGAGTCCGTGGCGCCGTGGCGTAGTTGTCGGCACGGGTTGAGTGACAACCGCGCTCCGGTCACCTTCCTTCGTCCTGGATGTCCCGTGAACGATCGTTGTGATCCACGCGAGTGGACAAACCGTACGCCGTGTCGAGTCTGGTTTCACACCCCAGGCCGCCTCAATCGTCCTGCCGCTCGGGTGGTCGCAGGCCTACCGGGGGCGGAGTGCGCTGACCATCGGGCATTGGTACGGGTCGCGGCCGGCGAGGCCGACCTTGTTCAGGTAACCGGCGACCAGTGCCCAGGCCCGGAAGACGGTGACCTCGTGGTAGGTGATGGCCGAGTCGTGGCAGAACTGCCGGACGATGGGCCGGACCCGACGCAAACTGGGCCGGGGCAGGTTCGGGAACAGGTGGTGTTCGATCTGATAGTTCAACCCTCCCATGGCGAACGAGGCTGCGCGGCCACCGGCGACGTTGCGGGACATCAGCACCTGCCGGCGAAGGAAATCGATCCGGCTGTCCGCTGGTAGGACGGGCATCCCGATGTGGCTGGCCGCGAACGACGATCCCAGGTACAGGCCCATCACGGCGAGCTGCACGCCGAGGAAGGTGGCCGCTATCCCGGGTGGGAGGACTAGGAACAGCATGACCGGGTACCCGCCCAACCGTACGATCAGCATGGTCAGCTCGGTCCGGCGACGTTTCAGCGTCGGCCGGGTGACCAGCGCATGCACACTCTGCGCATGCAGGTTCAACGCCTCTACCAGCAGTAATGGGAAGAACCACCACCCCTGATGGTCCTGCAGGAACGAACCCAGGCGCGACCGCGGCGGGGTCGCGGCCGGGTAGAACTGCACCACCGATGGGGTGATGTCGGGGTCCTTCCCGATCTGGTTCGGGGCGGCGTGGTGTTTGTTGTGTTTGTTGTTCCACCAGGCCAGGCTCACCCCGCCGATCAGGGTCCCCAGCAACAACGCGGTGATCTCATTTGCCTTGTGGGACTGGAAGATCTGTCGGTGCGCCGCGTCATGACTCAAAAACACGATCTGGGTGAGGACAAGGGCAAGTGCGGCGGCGACCGCTACCTGCGCCCAGCTGTGCCCGACCACTGCGAACGCTGCGCCTGTGCCGGCGAGTGCGGTCAGCAGCAACGTGATTTTGACCGCGTAATACAGGTAGCGCCGCCGGAACAGGCCAGTCGCTTGCACGGCTGACAACAGGTGGGAGTACTCGGTGGTCGGCCGCGGAGATCTGCGTCGGGCCGGTGATTCGGCGATGCTGGTCGTGGCGTGCATTGTGTCCTTGTCTGATCAGGAAATTCGAGCTGCGACCGTGACATGTGGAGCCGTCATGGACGACAGACGTGAGTCGTGATGTTTCGGCTGGCCGCGAGCGGCGCCCACGACTGTCGTGATAGCGGTGGTGGCCGAAAGGCGTCGGGCCAACGAATTTCGACTTCTAGTCCCTGGGCGGGTGGATGTCGATCCTTCAGGCAGCGGCCGGATTGGCCCGGCGGCATACCCGGCCCCAGGCCGGCTGTCGGTTCAGCAAGACATGCGTACCCGATCAGTGGCCTGCTGAAACCCTGAGTCTCAGCGACACGGGGTTGCATCATCGCACCGGGTGTTCGAGCTGCCGCGGCTGTGGTTGCTTCAGGCTGCGGTTCCCGGGCGTCAAGTCGCCCGCGTATCGGCGTGGACGTTGCTGACCGGCAACCGGGGTACCCGGGTGGTCGCCCGCGAGCCTCTGATCCACCCCGCCTTGCGGCTGTCGGCACTCGCGGACGATCTCCCGGAGGTGTTCGACCTGCACCGGCACCACCCGGCGATGCCCGCCAACCCACGCGGGCTTCTCGCGGGCCGGCAAAGCATTGGGCGCATCCCTGGCACGGGCGTTCATCCTGGTCCGCGACCCGCCCCCGGCAAGTCGGCGGAAACCGCCCAACGCGGCCCGTACTCGTGAATCTCCTGCAAACGTGAGGGCGCGGCGTCAACGGCACGATCCCTATGGCTGGGCCGCCCCGGTCACAGCGGTGACTAGACCCGCACCTCCGCCAATTGCCCGCAGACCGCCTGGGTGGTTGATTGCAGCAGCAGACGACGCTCCGGATGGAGATCCACAACGGTGAAGCCGCAAGCGGTTTCCGGTGCTCCGTCGGGGATGAAGTTACCGATGGGGCGGCGCTTTCCACCCATCGATGCCTCGGGCGGGTCGGTGGCGTTCACACTTCCGACCCGAAGATCGTTCCGGTGAGGTGCCGCTGAAGTGGGTACTTCAGAAGCACTGAACTTCGCGGCGCTGCCGATCAGGAGTGGTCATGGAAATAGGTGCAAAGCAGGGGCGGGTCCGCGGGCGGGGTGCGGTCAGTATCGCTTTGCCCGGCG
>JBBQJM010000106.1:0-10141 GCA_038325895.1 Mycobacteriales bacterium | reverse complement strand
ATGCCCAGCTCCGCGGCGTACGCCGAGAATTCCGCGGCGATCGAGTCGAACACCCGCTGGTCGTAGTCGACCAGGTCGATCTTGTTGACGGCCAGCAGCAGGTGCGGGACGCCGAGCAGCGCGGCCACCGCCGCGTGCCGCCGGGTCTGGTTGACCACGCCGGTCCGGGCATCGGTCAGGATGACGACGAGGTCGGCCGTCGATGCGCCCGTCACCGTGTTCCGGGTGTACTGCACGTGCCCCGGGGTGTCGGCAAGGATGAACGTGCGGGCCGGGGTGGCGAAGTAGCGGTACGCGACATCGATGGTGATGCCCTGCTCCCGCTCCGCGCGCAGCCCGTCAACCAGCAGCGACAGGTCCGGGGTGTCAAGGCCACGGGCCTGCGACGTCCGCTCCACCGCGTCCAGGGTGTCCGACAGCACCGACTTCGAGTCGTGCAGCAACCTGCCCACCAGCGTGGACTTGCCGTCATCGACCGAGCCGGCGGTCGCGAACCGCAGCAACCGGCGGCTGGTGGTCAACTCGGCGGCCAGCTCGTGGACGTCGATTGATGAACCCATGCTCATCAGAAATATCCCTCGCGCTTCCGGTCTTCCATGGCGGCCTCACCGAGCTGGTCGTCGGCGCGGGTGGCGCCCCGCTCGGTGATCCGGGTGGCGATGATCTCCTCGATCACCGCGCGCACATCGGTCGCGGTCGACTCCACCGCGCCGGTGCAGGACATGTCGCCGACCGTTCGGTACCGCACGGTGCGCCGCTCGATGACCTCGCGACCCGTAGGCCCGCCCCACTCCCCCGGCGCCAGCCACATGCCGCCGCGCCGGAAGACATCCCGCTCAGGGGAGTAGTAGATCTGCGGCAGCTCGATGTTCTCGGCCTCGATGTAATTCCAGACATCCAGCTCGGTCCAGTTCGACAGCGGGAAGACCCGGACGTGTTCGCCCGGCGCGTGCCGGCCGTTGTACAGGCCCCACAGTTCCGGGCGTTGACGGCGCGGATCCCAGCCGCCGAACGAATCCCGCAACGAGAAGATCCGCTCCTTGGCCCTGGACCGCTCTTCGTCGCGCCGGGCGCCGCCGATCACCGCGTCGAACTTCTGCGCCGCGATGGTGTCCAGCAGCGGGACGGTCTGCAGCGGGTTGCGGGTGCCGTCCGGCCGTTCGGTCAGCCGGCCGTCGTCGATCCAGTCCTGCACCTGCGCGACCTGCAGCCGCAGCCCACCCTGCGCCACCACCCGGTCCCGGTACTCCAGCACCTCAAGAAAGTTGTGGCCGGTGTCCACGTGCATCAACGAGAACTGTAGCGGTGCCGGATGAAACGCCTTGAGCGCCAGGTGCAGCACCAGCACCGAGTCCTTGCACGCCGAGAACAGGATCACCGGCCGATCGAACTGCCCCGCCACCTCCCGCAGGATGTGAATGGCCTCCGACTCCAGCGTCTTCAGGTGCGGGCTGGTGGCGTGCTCCCGCTTCACGGTCTCGTTGAAAGTCGTATCGGTCGGTGTCGTATCGGTCGGTGTCGTATCGGTGAGTGTCACAACCGTCCCCTTTCCACCAGCAGGCCCAGCAGTGCCGCGACCGATGTCTGGAGATCCAGCGTGGAGGTGTCGATCCGCAGGTCGGGATCCACCGGGATCTCGTACGGATCGTCGACGCCGGTCATCGCGGAGATCTCGCCGCGGAATGCCTTGGCGTACAGGCCCTTGACGTCACGTTCGGCGCAGACCTCCACCGGTGTGGACAGGTGCACCTGCAGGATCGCGGTGCCGTGCGACTCGTGGTGGGCGCGCACCTTGTCCCGGGCGTCCTGGTACGGCGCGATGACCGGGACGATGACGATGACGCCATGCCGGGCCAGCAACTCCGCCACGTAGCCGATCCGGGTGACCTGCGTTTCCCGGTTCTGCCGGGTGAATCCGAGACCGGCGGAAAGGTGGGTGCGAACCTCGTCGCCGTCCAGCACCTCGACATCGGCCCCGCGTTCGCGAAGCATGCGGGCCAGGGCGAGCGCCAAGGTGGTCTTGCCCGCGCTGGGCAGCCCGGTCAGCCAGAGCGTGGTGCCGTTACCCACGGTCGCGCCTCTGTTGGCGGACGCGACAGTCTGTGCGCTCGTCATAGATTGATCCCACATTCGGTCTTGGCCAGGCCCGCCCACCGGCCGGCCCGTGAATCTGCTCCGGGTAGCACCCGTCGGGTGCACGGCTCGCAGCCGATCGACGGGTAATCAGGTCCCAACAATGGATTCACCAGCACATTGTTTTCGATGATGTAACGGTCGACATCATCGTCGGACCAGGCGGCCAGCGGAGCGAATTTCACCTTCCCGCGTTTGTTGTCGAATTGCACGACGGGGGTGTTGGCCCTGGTCTCCGATTCCGCACGGCGGACTCCGGTGGCCCAGGCCTCGTAGCCGGTCAGCGCCCGGTTGAGCGGCGCGACCTTGCGCAGCGCACAACAGGTGTCGGGATCGGAGGCAAACAGGTCCTTGCCGTACCGGGCGTCCTGTTCGGCGACCGTCTGCAACGGCAGCAGCCGACGCAGATTCACGTTGTACACGGCCTCGACGGCGTCGGCGGTGCCAATGGTTTCGACGAAATGATAGCCGGTGTCCAGGAAAAGTACATCAATTCCCGGCAGCACTTTCGACGCCAGGTGAACCACGACCGTGTCCTGCATCGACGCGGCGACGGCCAGCCCGCCGGCGAACTCGTCGGCGGCCCAGCGCAGTATTTCCTCCGCGCTCGCGTCCGCGAGTTCCAGGGAAGCGCGCTTCGCGACGACCGACAATTCCGAGCCGCTGCGCAATGCGGTGATCATGACGAGACCGCCGATTCCGGCCGGCCGGTCGTCGTGACCGGGCCTGCGCCCGATGAGGCCGCGCCGCGACCGGCGATCCCGATGAACCGCACTGCGAACACCCGTAGGCAGTCGCGGCAGTTCCACGCGCCGTGCGAATCCTCGTGCGGCCACAGGTTGGTCTCGCCGCAGTACGGGCAATACTGCGCCGGCGCCCTGGTTTCTGTCATACCAGTGCAGACTCGTCGGCGCGGGCGACCCACTGGGCGAACCGCTCGCCAGGCTCGCGCTGGGTGTCGAAGGTCTTGATCACGCGCTCGACGTAATCGGCCAGATCATCGCCGGTCACCTTGTGTCCGCGGACCTTCCGGCCGAAACCGGCATCAAGGCCGAGGCCGCCGCCCAGATGCACCTGAAAGCCCTCGACCTGGGCCCCTTCGTCGTTGGTGACGATCATGCCCTTGAGCCCGATGTCCGCGATCTGGGTACGCGCGCAGGCGTTCGGGCAGCCGTTGACGTTGATCGTCAACGGCACGTCGAGGTCGCCGACCCGGCGCTCCAACTCGTCGACCAGGGCCATGCCGCGCGCCTTGGTCTCGACGATCGCCAGCTTGCAGAATTCCAGGCCGGTGCAGGCCATCATGTTCCGGCGGAACGTCGACGGGGTCACCGAAAGGCCGAGCTCGGCCAGCCCGGTCACCAGCGAATCGACCCGGTCGGCCTCGATGTCCAGGATCACCAGGCCCTGGTCCGTGGTCATCCGCACCCGATCCGAACCGTGTGCGGCGACCAGATCGGCGATACGGGTCAGCAGCAGGCCGGACACCCGGCCGACCGTCGGGTTGACGCCCACGTAGAACCGGCCGTCCTGCTGCGGGTGCGCACCGACGTGATCACGGGGACCGCTGGGTACCTCGGGAGCCGGGCCGTCGATCAGCGTCCGCTCGAGGTACTGAGACTGGAGAATCTCGCGGAATTTTTCCGGGCCCCAGTCCGCGACCAGGAACTTCAGCCTGGCGCGGTTGCGCAGCCGGCGGTAGCCGTAGTCGCGGAAGATCGAGATGACGCCCGCCCACACGTCGGCCACCTCGTCCAGTGGCACCCAGGCGCCGAGCCGGTGGCCCAGCATCGGGTTGGTGGACAGTCCGCCGCCCACCCACAGGTCGAAACCGGGACCGAATTCGGGGTGAACCACGCCGACAAATGCAATGTCGTGGATTTCGTGTGCGACGTCGTGCCGCGGTGAGCCGGAAATAGCCGTCTTGAACTTCCGCGGCAGGTTGGAGAATTCCGGGCTGCCTATGAAGCGCCGGACGATTTCCTGGATTGCCGGCGTTCCGTCGATGATTTCGTCAGCGGCGATGCCGGCCAGCGGCGAACCGAGCACCACCCGCGGCACGTCGCCGCAGGCTTCCGCGGTACTCAGGCCAACACCTTCCAGCGCCTGCCAGATATCCGGCACGTCCTCGATCCGCACCCAGTGCAGCTGGATGTTCTGCCGGTCCGTCAGATCCGCGGTGTCCCTGGCGTACTTCGTGGAGACCTCGCCGACGGTGCGCAGGCCGGCCGTGGTCAACTGCCCACCGTCGATCCGGACCCGCATCATGAAGTACTTGTCCTCGAGCTCCTCGGGCTCCAGCACGGCGGTGCGGCCGCCGTCGATGCCGGTCGCCCGCTGGGTGTACAGACCCCACCAGCGGAAACGGCCACGCAGATCGGCCGGGTCGATACTGTCGAATCCCGTGTACCGGTAACTGGTTTCGATGCGCTGCCTGCAGTGCAGGCCGTCGTCGTCCTTCTTCATCCGCTCGTTCGGATTGAGCGGTTCGCGGTGGCCCAAGGCCCATTGACCCTGGCCACGCTGGGCGTCGGGACGTGTCCGGCGAGGGCGGGCGGTGGCCGGTGAATCCGCGGTCGATGCGGTGGAAGGAGCGGAACCAGCCGTGGAGTCGACGGTGCCAGGACCTCTCGCCGCGCCGTCGGCTGAACCCTGCGCGTGGTCGGTTGATCGCGCAGAGTGTGCGGTGGCGGGCTGAACGGCGGGCACTGGCAGTCCTTGGGGCAAGGCTGGGTGCGTGTCACGCGCACGGGTGGGCCCTACGGACCCATGCGCCGGCACGACACCCCAGCGCTGGTGAGCAGCGGGTGTCAGGCGGCGTGACAACAGGCAGCGCTGGCGACGCGCACGAGGTCGACCTCGCGGCGGCACACCAGAAGCACTCCCTGACCGGACATGGGGTTGAGCATACCGCGCCACCACCCGGTCTCCCACGACGTTTGATGGGGAGGAATCGCGATGGCGAATAGATATCCGTCATCCCTTTGGCGGTGTTCTTTCGACAATTGTGGTCGGACGTGGTTGCATCCGCGCCGACGGCGCTGGCTTTCGTATGCTCTCGCCGTGACGCTCATCGACCGGATCACCCACGCCCTGGCCGACGGGCCGTCCACCGTGGTGATCGAACCGCCCGGGTCCGGCGACGGATTCTGGGCCGGCGGGCCGAGCATCGTCTACGACGACGGCGTCTTCCTCCTGGCGTACCGCCTCCGCCGGCCCGTCGATCTCGGCCGCGGATATGCCAACGTTGTCGCTCGGTCCACGGACGGGATTGCGTTCGAGACAGTGGCCACCGTTGTGGCTGAGGATTTTCGCTGTGCGTCGCTGGAGCGACCCGCCCTGATCCGCCGCCCCGACGGGGGCTGGCGGCTCTATGTCAGCTGCTCGACCCCCGGATCCAAACACTGGTGGGTGGAGGCGCTGGACACGGCGGCGGGTCAGGGCGCTGACCGGCTACCCGGCGGAACCCGGACAGTGGTGCTGCCCGGCGACGCGGACACCGCCTGGAAGGACGTGGTGGTCTCCCGGGACGGCGACGCCTGGCGGATGTTGGCGTGCCGTCACCTGCTGGACCGCGGCGAGGACGAGGCCGACCGCATGCAGGGCTGGTTCGCCAGCAGCGCCGACGGCTTGGACTGGACCGTCCAGCGACCGGCCCTGCTGCCGACCGCGAACTCCTGGGACCAGCGCGGGGTCAGGGTGACCAGCGCGTGGGAGTGGCACGGCAAGTGGTTGGCCACCTACGACGGGCGGGCGTCGGCGGCGGAGAACTGGTACGAGCGGACCTGTGTCGCAGTCGGCGCAAGTCCCGACGATTTCGTCGCGGTCCGTGGCCCCATCGAGCGGAACGGCCGGACGTTGCGCTACGTCACGGTCGCCCAGCTGTCCGACGGACTTCGGTTGTACTTCGAGAATCAGCGCGCCGACGGCGCGAACGACCTGCAGACCACGTTCGTCCCGTACGAGTGAGCGGGGATTAGGACTGGCGCTCGCTGAAGGCGCCCCGTCCCGTTTCGTTCAACCAGTCCGCGTAGTCGATCCCGGTCAGCCTGCCCAGCAGCGCGACGTCCGTTTCGTAGTAGGGCAGCAGCGTCTTGCGCTGCTCGACGGGCAACGGCGGACGGCGCCGGCCGCCCCGGGTGCTGGGTCAGAGCGGTGAGCCGGGTGGTTGTGCGGGGGCAAGGGTCAACGCGACGGTGCGCTCCCAGGCACGATCAGCGACGGGTCACCAGCGCTGCACCGACGTGCGGGCCCGCACGAAGGCCGATCCCGGCATCAGGGCGAGCGCGCCGTTGCGCAGCCCTGCGGCACTCGGTCGCTGCTCGGGACTGATCCAGGCACGCCCGAGAGCGTGGCGGAGCTGTCGCGAGCCGTGCGGACCTTCCTCCGCGGCGTTTTCGGCTGCTGACCGCCTGTTTCCTCCCGGGGACTGTCGGGGTGGCGGGTCATGCTGACGGCATGGATTCCACGGCCCTGCTGATCGGTGCGCTGCTCCTGGTGGTCGGGCTTGTCGGCGGCCTGGTGATCGGCCTGATCCTCGGACGGTCCGCACCGCGAGCCGACCGGTCTTCCGCGGAGATGATGGCGCTGATGGGCCCCGCGTCCGACGCACTGCGCCGGGTCGAGAACCGGCTTCATGAGGTCGAGCGTGATCGCGTCGGTGCCTACGCCGGCCTGCGCGAACAGGTGGCCGCCCTGCATCGGGCATCGACCGAACTGGGCAGTCAGACCCGATCGCTGGTCGGCGCGCTGCGCGCGCCCCAGGTCCGCGGGCGGTGGGGTGAGGTGCAATTGCAGCGGATCGTCGAGTTGGCCGGCATGGTGGAGCACTGCGACTTCGACACCCAGGTCAGCGCCCACGATCGGGCGGTGGACGGGCGCGGTGTGCGGCCGGACATGATCGTCCGGCTCTCCGCCGGACGCAGCATCGTCGTCGACGCGAAGGTGCCCTTCGCCGCCTGGCTCGAGGCACTGGACAGCCCCGACGACCGCCGGCGCGCGGCGTTGATGGCGGCGCATGCCAGGGCGGTCCGCGCGCACGTGGACGCACTGGCCGCCAAGTCCTACTGGCGCCACTTCCAGCCCGCCCCGGAGTTCGTGGTCATGTTCGTGCCGGGCGAACCGTTGATCGACGCTGCGCTCGCTGTCGATCCGGGGCTCTCCGACCACGCCTTCGGCCGGCATGTGGTCATCGCGACCCCGACGTCGCTGATCGCGTTGCTCCGCACCGTGGCCTTCACCTGGCGTCAAGAACAGCTGTCTGCCTCCGCCGCCGAGGTGCACGCCCTTGGCCGAGAACTGCACGGTCGGCTGGCGACCGTCGGTGGCCACCTGACCAGACTCGGGGCGGGGCTGGAACGCGCGGTCCTCTCGTACAACCAGACCGTCCGGTCGGTGGAGACCCGGGTGCTGGTCACCGCTAGGCGGTTTGCCGACCTCGGCGTGACCACCGACGAACTGCCGGCTCCCGAACCGGTCGATGTCATGCCGCGGCGGCCGCAGGCCACTGAATTCGCTCCGGAAGATGATGCTCCTGCGCAGGTCACGCCGATCGTCAGGGCCGCAGGATGGCCGCGGGACGCTACCGTTGACCGGTGACGACGAACAGTGCGACCCACTTGTCGCTAGCCGACAGCTCGGTGCTGACCAGCGTCCGCGGCTGGCCGTCGTGGGCGGTGGTGCTGCTCGCGGTGACGCTCACGTTCGCCGGCACGGCGGTCGACGGACTGACCACCGGCGCGCTCAGCTGGGGTCTGCGGATCGGCTTCTACCTCGGTGTCGTCGCCGCCGCTCTGCTGGTCCGGCGCCGGTCGATCTTCACCGCGATGGTCCAGCCGCCCCTGGTCCTGGTGTTCGGCATCGTCGTCGGTGGCTCGCTGTTCACCAACGCCGGCGGCATGTACGGGACCGCGCTGAAGATCATCGGCAGCTTCCCCACCATGGCCATCGGCACCGCCCTGGCGGTGATCATCGGGCTCATCCGCATCGTGGCGCTGCCGTTGCGTACACCAGATCACGCCGCCAACGCGGCGTAGCGACCACGCTGGTCGAGCAGACTCTGGTGGGTGCCCGACTCCACGACCCGCCCCTGGTCCATCACGGCGATCTGATCGGCGTCATGCACGGTGGACAGCCGGTGCGCGATCGTGATGGTGGTGCGGCCGCGAGCCAGGCTGTCGAAGGCCTGCTGCACCGCGCGCTCGGTTTCGTTGTCCAGTGCGCTGGTTGCCTCGTCCAGTACGAGCACCCGCGGATTGCGCAGCAGCGTGCGGGCGATCGCGATCCGCTGTTTCTCGCCGCCGGAGAACCGATGCCCGCGCGAGCCGACCATGGTGTCGTAACCGTCGGGCAAGCCGGCGATCAGCTCGTGCACCTGAGCGGCGCGCGCCGCGGTCTCGATCTCCCCGTCGGTGGCCTCGGGCCGCGCGTACCGGAGGTTCTCCCGCACGGTCGTGTGCAGCAGGTAGGTCTCCTGACTGACCACGCCGACGATGGCCGAGAGGTCGGCCAGTTTCATCTCCCGCAGGTCGATCCCGTCGATGGTCACCCGACCACCCGTCGGGTCGTGCAAGCGCGCCACCAGCGACGCCAGAGTGCTCTTCCCCGAACCGGTTTCGCCGACGAGGGCCAGCGTGGTGCCGGCCGGGACGTCGAGATTCACCCCCGCAACGGCCGCGGTGTCGCTGCCGTGATACGCGAAGGTGACGTCCTCGAACCGGACATGACCGGCGGCGAGCTCGGGATCGAGATCAGCCGGCTGAGCGGGGTCGTCGATGTCGACGGGTAGATCGAGGTACTCGAAGATCCTGGCGAACAATGCCAACGAACTGGTCAGTGAGACGCCGACATTGAGCAGTCCCATCAGCGGCCGGAACAGCGCGGCCTGCAGGGCGGTGAACGCGATCAGGGTGCCGATGGTCATCGCTCCCGCGGTGACCGGCAGACCGGCGCTCAGGTAGATGACCGCCGGGATCGCGGCGAAGATGACGCTCATCGAAGCCATCCGCCAGCGTCCGGCGAGTTCCGATCGCAGTTCCAGGTCGATCAGCCGTGACGACGAGGACGTGAACCGCTCGACCAGCGAGGGACCGGTGCCCATCGTCTTGCTCAACTGCACGCCGCTGATCGACAAGCCTTCCTCGATGGTGACGTTCAGATCCGCCAGTTCGCGTTGCCGCTGCGCCGTGATCTCCCGGCGCATCCGAGCGACCTTGCGGGTCAGATAGATCGCCGGCGGCATGACCACCAGGGAGATCAGTGACAGCCGCCAGGACAGCGCGGCCATGGCCACCGCGGTCGCGACGGCGGTGGTGAGGTTCGAGGCGACCGAGGTAGCGGTCGACGTCACCACCGATTGCATGCCGCCGATGTCGTTGGTGATGCGGGACTGCACCTCCCCCGTGCGGGCATGGGTGAAGAAGGCGATCGACTGGCGTTGCAGATGGGCGAACACGTCGGTGCGCAGCGAGTGCATGACCTGCTGGCCGATGTTCGTGCTGATCCAGGTCTGGATGACGCCGAGCGCAGCCGTGATGGCCGCGACGGCGAGCATCCCGACGACCAGCCAGATCAGCAGGGTCAGATTCTGTTGCGGTAGGGCCTGGTCGATCACTGCGCGGAGGAGGAACGGCGAGGCCATTGCCACGACCGATGACGCGACGATGATGGCGGTGACGATGGTCAGCGGCCAGTGATAGCCGCGGAACAGCCGCCCAATCCGACCTAGGGATACCTCGCGGGCCTGGGTCTTCTCGGCGGCGGTGACCTCGGACGGGCCATGACGACCGCCTGAGCGTGAAGATCTGCCATGGTGGGCTGCTATGGGCTCCATGGGGAACCACCCCTTCTTGAGAAATTGCGGCACAGTTACTGAGGTAACCTCACTATGAGGCTACAACAGCAGACCGGCGTACGGTATTCCCGTGATCGAGGAAACGACCGCGGACTCCGGACCCGAGACGCGGGCCGGCACCGGGACGCATTCCGACACCGACAGGCTGTCGGAGTT
>JBBQJM010000105.1:0-10174 GCA_038325895.1 Mycobacteriales bacterium | reverse complement strand
GGGTGGCAGCCGGGGTGATCGTCGTGGCCGCGGGCGGACCGACCGCTGCCGCCGTAGCGTGCCTGGGCCGGGGTTCGCTGCCCGACGGACCGTCGGGAGGCATCAGGAGATCCGGCGGCTCGTCTGTCGGCAGGCGCGCATGGCCCACCCGGCCGACGACGTCAGGACTCATGCACACCTCCCCGTCAGGGTGATCCGCCCACCGTCAGGTCGCGGGCAAGAGCGGGGGAACAGTTTCGATCGGCATCGAACAGCGTTCAACCGCTCGTTCGAGCATAACGCCGCAGGTGCCCCGACCTTCCGCGCGCGGATGCCGCGCAAGCGCGCGACCGGCCGCGACTCCGGCCCGAGTTACTCCAGCAGCCCGCGGCGCATTCCCTCGGCCACGGCGGCGGCCCGGTCGGAGACGCCGAGCTTCTCGTAGAGCCGCTGGGTGTGGGTTTTCACCGTGCTCGCGCCGATGAACAACTCCGCGGCGACCTGCGGGATGCTCAGCCCGCGGGCGAACGCGTGCAGCACCTGGCTCTCTCGCTCGCTGAGCACCGGACCGGTGGGTTGGGCGCGCATCCTGATCTCCCCGGCGAGCGCACCGGCCAGCTCTGCGGGGACCACCGTCTTGCCCGCGGCGACGGACAGCACCGCGTCCACGATCTGCGAGCGCCGGGCGTCCTTGCCCAGGTAGCCGGCCGCGCCCTCCTGCAAGGACTCGAACACGATGGCGCTGTCCGTGATCGCCGAGAGCAGCAGCACCCTGGTCGTCAGGCCATCCCTGGCGACGGCGTGCACCACCTGCAGCCCGTCCAGATCGGGCATCTGGTAGTCAACCAGCGCCACGTCCGGGCGCTCGCTCTCGATCAGCTCGAGCGCCTCCCGACCGGTGCCCGCCTCGCCCACCACGGTGATCAGGCCGCTGGTCAGAAGCCCCCTGGTCACCCCGTCCCGAAAGAAGGGGTGGTCGTCGGCAACGACCACCGTCACCTTCTTGTCGGAGGACTGCACCCGCTGAGAATACGGCCGTGTGGAGTTGGACACGTCATGCCCAAACGGAGTGTCCCGGGGTGAGGGCACGTTGACGATCACCGGCGATCACCGGCGCACTGGCGCACTGGCGCACTGGCGATCAGTGGCGCACCGAACCCTCGGGTCTCGGCGCGGGCGGTGACGGTGACGGTGACGGTGACGGTGACGCCAAGATCACCGAGCCTGGCCAATTGAGGTCGTGACACGACACGAGAAGGCCTGGGACGTTGATCAACCGGCTAACCCGCACCCAGTCTGAGCCATCCCCGCTCCGAGCCATACCCAGCGCCAGCCACCTCGGGCGCACCCCAGCCAGACTCACCCGTCACACCCAGCCGTGGACCGGCCGACATGGCAGGGTGCGGCCATGTCGATCGTCGTTCCGGCCTCCGCTCGGCTGAGCCCGGAGGTGCTGCCGATCGTGGTGACCCACGCCGAGCGCGGCATCGCCCTGCAACAGGGGTTGCGCGCCGTGCTGGTCCTGTTCGTCGCGGCGACGGTGATCTGGCTGCCGCCGTCGGTCGGTGCCGGTGCGTGCGCGGCCACCGCCGCCGGCTACGTTCTCGCCGCGATCGGGCTGACCTGGTGGCTCCGCGGGCGTAGCGCCGCCGCGATCCGCTGGGGCTGGCTGGGGTTGTACGTCGACCTCGCCGTGCTGTCCGCGGTCAGCCTGATCTCCGGGTTGTCGGCGCGCCAGAGCTGGACGTCGTACGTGCTGTTGGGCGGCTTCTTCCTCTTGCCGGTACTGGCGGCCACCCAGCTGCGCTGGCGGGTGTGCGTGGGCGTGGTTGTGCCGACCGTCGCGGTGTACCTGCTGGAGGGTGTGCTCACCCAGGACAGCGACGCCGAGCCGTGGGCATCGGTGATCCTGCGGACCCTGGCGCTGGTCGGGGTTGGCGTCGCTGCGATCGGGTTGTCCCGGATCCAGCGGTCCAGGGTCGCGGCCATCGCGGAACTGGTCGCGGACCGCAACCAGCTGCTCACCGAGCTGATGACCGTCACCGACACCGAGCGCCGCCGGATGGCCGAGGACCTGCATGACAACGCGCTGCAATACGTGCTGGCCGCCCGCTTCGACGCGGAGGACGCCCGCGAGACAGCCGAACCGGCCGCCTTCGACCGCCTCGACCAGGCGCTGACGCAGTCCGCCCAACTGCTCCGCACCACCGTCTCCGAACTGCACCCCGCGGTCCTGGAGCAATCCGGGCTGGCCGCGGCGGTGACGGGGTTGGCGCGGACCGCGGCGGACCGCGGCGGGCTGGAACTCGACCTGGATGTCGCCGACTGGCCCGCGTCCGCCCGCACCCCGGCCGACCTGCTGCTCTTCGGCACCGCGCGCGAATTGCTGGCCAACGTCGTGCGACACGCCGGCGCCAGCCACCTCCGGGTCGAGCTTGCCCTGCTCGCCGGCCGGGCGGAGCTGGTCGTCAGCGACGACGGTGTCGGCGCTGACCCGGCGACCGTCGCCGGCCGACTCGCCGAGGGGCACATCGGGCTCAATTCGCAACGGGTGCGCATCGAGGCCGCCGGGGGGACCTTCACGCTGCGGACACCGCAGACAGGGCGCACGGTGGTCGCGGCCAGCGTCCCGGTGCCGGCGACCGTTCGCGAGCCGGCCGTCGCCAGGTAGAACACCCGGCCGCGTGCGGGCCGGGGGTCTAGCATTCCGCAGTGCGTGGTTTCCGGGACTGGCCCCGCGGGGCCGGCCCCGCGGCACGCCCCAACCCAACACCACGAAGGGAAACACAAGAGCGCGAACGTGTACGGCGTCACCGAGATCGTCGGGACCTCATCGGAGGGCGTCGACGACGCGATCCGGACCGGCATTTCCCGGGCTTCGAACACGTTGCGGGGCCTGGACTGGTTCGAGGTGACGGAGGTTCGCGGGCACATCCAGGACGGCCAGGTCGCGCACTACCAGGTAGGCCTGAAGGTGGGCTTCCGGATGGATGCCTGAATTCCGACGCGGGCGGGTACGGACGCACAGCAGGTCGGTGCCCGCCATTGCGGTCTGCACGGCGATGGGCGTATATCTAGCTGGATTCGCCCATTTCGGACAGGAACGATGACCTGCAAGGGGGTCTGCCGCCGTGCCCATCTTCATGATCGAACGTCGTTATGCCGAGGTCTTCACTCCGGACGCGGAGGGCGCTCGCGAGATCAGCCTCATCAATGACGACGAGAACATCCGCTGGCTGTATTCATTCCTGGCCGCGGACAAACGCAAGACCTACTGCCTGTACGAGGCGGAGTCCGCCGAGGAGATCAGGAGCGCCGCACGCAGGGCCGGGTTGCCGGCCGACGTGATCGTCGAGGTGTCCGACCGGGTCCTTCCCGACGGATCACTGAACCCCGTGGGGGGTTGACTCCCCCGCCCCACCGGTGATCGGCCCACTTTTGATCGGCCCACTTTTGATCGGCCCACTTTTGATCGGCGCTGCGTCGAGAAGGCCATGGGCGGCCGCATACATCGCCGCCTGGGTGCGATTGGCCGCGCCGGTCTTCATCAGGATGTTCCTGACATGATTGGCGGCAGTGTTCTCGCTGATCACCAAGGCGCGAGCGATGCGCCGGTTGCTCAGTCCGCTGCCCAGCAGGCCCAGCACCTCTGCCTCCCGCGCAGTCAACCCGGATGGTTGCGTGAAACGTCGTGCCGCGCTCTCGCGGGTGGAAGTGGATTGCGGCACCTGGTCTGCCGCGTCCAGCTGGCGGCGCACTCGGACCAGCGAGTGCTGGGTGCACAACGCCCGGGCACGCTCCGCCAGTTCGGTTGCCCGGGAGGAGCTTTCGCCGGTTCGTCGCAGGTGCGTGACAGTGGCTGCCAGGGTGGACGCGATGTGCAGCGGCGACTCCATCCGGGAGTCCATCTCCAGCGCGGACGCAAATCTGTCCGGCGCGGTGTCGATTTCCAGCAGCGATTCCAGCGAACCGAGCTGACGGTCGGCGCTGCCCATCATGGCCAGGAACTCGCCGCCGATGAGGTTCCACCCCGCGTACTTGCCGGCGAGCGGGTACAGCTGTTGCGCGACAGCCACATCGTCCATCCATACCGCGGCGTCGCACAGGAAGGACAGCACCGCCGGCCAGGTCGAGGAAATCTGTAGCCCCCCGACGTCGCGATCCATGAGGAAATGCAGTGCGCGGCGGGCAGGTTCACGCAGACCCAATTCGCAATAGAGCGCCAGTAGCCCGGGCGCCCACACGGTCGCCGGATCCTCCTCGCCGCTGACCAGGCCGCGGACCTGATCCAGCCGGCCGGTTTCCCGGCGGATCATGAATGTCTGCAGGCTCACGGGCCCGTCGGTTTCCCGATTCGGCCCGAAGGCGCGCCCGATCTCCTCTGCTTCCGCGAGCGTCCGCTGGGCGGCCGCAAAATCCGCACGAAGGAAGTGCCGACCGAAGGTCAGGCAGGATTCCACCCACGCCCAGAACGGCTGGCCGGTCGCCCGGGCGGTGCGGGCCATGTCCTCGTGTGCGTCCGCCAGGGCGACCGGGTCACCCCGGACATAGGCGATCGCGGCACGGTAGTACGACGCCGGACCCAGATGCCGCAGGTCGCCGACCTGCGCGGAGAGCCGGCTCAATTCGGTCGCTCTGGCCAGCTTGTCCTCGATGTTGGCGGGGGTCAGCCCGTCGTCGTGCATGCCGGTCTGCAAAGCAGCGGCAAGGAGCTTGTCATCACCGCTACGCCGAGCCAGCTCGACGGCCCGGGCGCCAAGTCCGACGGATCGCCCGGAACCGCAGAACGCATGCGCGCGGCCGAGCGCGGCAATGCCCTTGATGGCCAGCGGGTGCAGCGCATCCAACTCGACGCCGGCAAGGGCCTTGGTCAGCATCTCGATCGACCGCTGACCCGGCTGCCCGCTGCGCCACGAGGCTGTTTCGAAGCCGATCGCCGCGCGCAAGAGTGTGGTCCCGGTGGCCGTGATCGCGACCAGCTCGTTGAGCTCCCGTGCCCGGGCGAGTCTGGAGGCGCGCATGTAACTGCGGGCCGCCTTCAACCGGAGTTCGTCGCGCAGGTTCGCCTCGCTGGCCATGGTCGCCGCACGTTCGAACAGCCGGGCGGCTTCGTGATGGGCGAGCCCGTCCTCAGCCGCCTCACCGGCGAGCGACAGGTAGTGCACGGCCTTGTCGGCATGCCCCAGGACCTGCGCATTGGCGTAGTGATGCGCAAGACGCTGCACCCGCAGATCCACTGCGGGGAAATGCTCCTCGAGAACTCCTGCGACAGAGAGGTTCTGGCAGGCACGCTGGTATTCGGTCATCAGGTCGAGCACCGCCTGCCTGGCCAGGCCATGCGGGAATCTGAAGACTCCGTCCGATCCACGGGCAGCTTCCAGTAGCCCGACGGCGGTGGCCGCCTCCAGCCCGGCGTACACCGACGCCGCTGCGTCGGTGTCCGGACGCGACTGTCGGGCCGTGGCGGTGAGCACGGCCACGGAGAATTCTTCGCCGATCACAGCGGCCGTTTCGACCGTGCGCCGGTGTGGCGGCGGTAGCCCGGAAAGCCGATGCCGCACCGTTTCCAGGACCGATTCCGGTGCCCGCGGGTCGATGTCGGCAAGCGCGGTAAGGCCGCCACGGGCCGCCAGTTCGCGCCACACCTCCCGCAGCAGGAACGGGTTCCCGCCGGTCTGATCGCGCAGCATGGTCGCGGGTCCGCGGGCGCTGCGGGCGGCGACGTTGGCCTCCTGCGCGAGGTAGTCGGTGATCTCCTCGGTGGTCAGTCCGTCCAGGTCGAGCCGGCGGACACCGTCCAGCCGGTACAACTGCGCGACGGTACGGACCAGGTCGGCGGATCTATCCGGGGGCGTGGTCCGCTGCGTCGCGAGCACCAGGATGCGCGTGTCCGCCGTCTGCGCGACCAGGAACTTGAGGAATTGCAGAGCGGTCTCGCCCGCCCAGTGCAGGTCCTCGAGCACCAGCACCAACGGGCGCACCCGGGCGGCGGCCAGGAACGCGTCGGTGCTGGCCCGGAACAGCTGCGGGGTGTACTGGCGCCCCTGGAGCGGCTCGCCCGAGCGATGCGCACCGGCGATCGTGCGCATCCGCTCGAGCTGGCCCTCCAGGTCCTCCCCCGCTGCGTCGATCGTGAGCTGCCCGGACTCCACCGCCGAGAGCAGCGCTGCGATCGGCTCCACGAACGGCTGATAGGGCGCTCCCATGCTGGACGCACAGGTCCCGACCAGGACGGCGGCCTGTTGCCGACGCAGATCGCCGGCTATTTCCGCAACGATGCGTGATTTCCCCACGCCGGCCTCGCCGCCCACGAACACGACCTGCCGGGCGCCCTGCACGGAAAGGTCCCAGGCATCTGCCAGTGCTGCCAGCTCTCGGCCGCGACCGACGAAGGTGGACCGATGCGACGCGCCCCAGCGAGCAGGCAGCCGTGGTGGGCTCCATTCGGCCATCGCGCTGACGCTACTCGGGCCCACCCAACCGGTCGATGGTCAGAATTGGCTATTCCGACCAATCGGTCAATTCAGCCATTGTTGGTCATGTCGCGGGCCGATAGCGACAGCAATCTGTGGGCGGATGATGTCTCGCGCGGGGCCCCGACTCGAAGTCATTCGACCCAGGACCGGCCGTTTGGGTGGGTCCGTTTCGACAAAGGGAGGGTCGCATGCGCTCGCAGTTACGTATTGCCCTGGTACTGGCCATGACGGCAGCGGTGGCGATGCCCGTCGGCGGGATCGCGCAGGCCGGAGGCGCCGGCGCCGAGGTGGCCGGCGACCGCCACGGGTCATCGCATTCGCGGGCGAATGCGGTGGTCGACTGGAACGCGACGGCAACTCAGGCTGCGGTTACCTCCGGGATGTCGCCCGGTCTCAACCCGCTCGGCGAATCCCGCCTGTACGCGATGATGGCCATTGCCACGCACGACGCGCTCAACGGCATCGATCGCCGCTACCGTCCGTACGTTCATCAAGACCTGCACGCTCAGCCCTGGGCTTCGCCGGATGCCGCGGTAGCGGCCGCCGCCCGCAACGTCCTCGTGCCCGGTCTGCAGAAGCTGGCGTCCCCGCCGCTCGACCCCCAGGCGGTTGCGAAGGCGATCGCAGATGTCGAGCTAGCTTACGCCGGTGCGCTTGCTGCGATTCCGGACGGACCGGCAAAGAACAGCGGCATCTCGACCGGCTCGGCGGCCGCCGCGGCGATCATTGGGCTTCGTTCCTCCGACAAGTCGGACGGGGTCTTGCTGTTCGACCCCAACTATCCCCAGGGCGATCAGCCGGGGGAATGGCGGTTCACTTCGGAGGACCGTCGATTTGCTTTCGCACCGGCGTGGGGGACGGTGACCCCGTTCGTGCTGAATGACAGCAGCCAGTTCGCGCCACCGGGTCCGTATCCGGTGACCAGTCCCCAATATGCGAGGGACTTCAACGAGGTCAAGCGATTGGGTGGCGATGAGAGAACTCGAAACCAGCGCACGAAGGATCAGACGCAGATCGCCATGTTCTGGGTGGGCAGTTCCCCCTACCTGTGGAACGGCATTGCTCGGACACTGTCCGCCAAACAACACCTGGACATGTGGCAGAGCGCCCGATTGTTCGGGCTGTTGAACATGGCCATGGCCGACGGCTACATCGGCAGCTTCGCGACCAAGTTCTCCGTCAACTATTGGCGCCCGGTCACCGCGATCCGAGAAGGCAACGCCGACGGCAACCCGGCGACCAGGGGGAATCTCGAGTGGAACCCGCTGGCGCTGACCCCACCCATCCCGGATTACGATTCCGGACATGCGGTGGAGGGTGCGGCGGCCGCAGCAGTGTTCAGGCGGTTCTTCGAGAAGGACGCTGTTGGCTTCTCGGCGTGCAGCATCACCCTGCCCGACCCGAATCAACGATGTGGCGGAAGCTCACAGGTGCTGCGGCACTACTCGCGATTCTCGCAGGCGGCGGCCGAGAACGGTGAGTCCCGGATTCTGGTCGGCTACCACTTCAGGAAAGCCGTGAAGGACGGGATCGTCCATGGCACGAAGATCGGTGATCGCGCGGCATCGCTGTTCTTGAGGCGGTCTCGATGACCTGAGGCCGCACTCGGCGGCTGCGACGTCCCTGGGGCGACAGGGACGTCGCGGTCGCGTGCGCCAGATTTGCCGGCTCAGCCCAGGAGCCTCCCGCGCAACTGCCGGACCACATCCGCCTCGATCCCGATGGCGTCAAGGTACCCGTCGAAGGAACCAAAGGCGGCGTCCACCGAGTCAAACGCCGCGTGCAGGAATCTCTCCTGCACGCCCAGGATCGCGGTGGGGTTGACGTACACATCGGGGTACTGGATTCGCAGCCAGTCCCGCAGCGACTCGATGGCCGTGTTGCTGAGCAGGTAATCGGCCGTCACCGCCTCGCGATCCGCGCCGGCCGCGGTCAGCACTGCCGCGATGGCCCAGCCCGTTCGGTCCTTCCCGGCCGCGCAGTGCACCAGAACGCCGCCCGGCCCGGTGGCCACCGTGCGCAGCAGGGACGCGACCGAGCGCTGTGCCGACGGCATCCGCGGAAGGGCTGCGTAGTAATCGCGGATGAAGTCCGACTGGCTCCCCGGGTCGCCGGCCGCCTCCGCGGCCTCGTGGACCGGCGTCTCGTCCACCTCCGGATTGAACGGGGCGTGCCGCACCGTCACCGATTCCGGCACCTGATCCGCACCCTCCGCGGTGATCTCCCTGGTGCCGCGGAGATCGAAAACATTCGTCACACCGAGGCTTTCCAATGCGGCCTGGCCCGCTGGATCGAGCCTGCAGAGCACCGCCGAGCGGAACACCACGCCCCGCCGGACAGCCCCGCCGGTGGTCGTGATGCCGCCGACATCACGGAAGTTCCAGGTACCGGAGAGCGCGGCGGCGTGGTGGGGGATGGACATCGGCACTCCTTCAAGCCCAGCTCGGCCCGGGCAGTGCCGATTCTTCCAGGCCGATTTCTTCCGGGGCCGATTTCTTCCGGGGCCGATCATGCCCGCGCCGACCACCCGCCGCGGTCGGCCGTGCGTCCGCGGTCGGGAAGACAGGAACCCCAGGGCTACGAGTGGATGGTGTCGGCGGCCGCCACGTGGGCGTCGGGACCGGGGAAGATCAGGCCCTCGTGGCCGTTGTCGGCCCACCGCACCAGGAACGGTGGGGTGCCGCCCGGGCCTTCGGCATCAAGGATGAGACCTTTGCGGCTGGGCCGGTCCAGTACCGCGCTCTCGACGACGAGCCAGTCACCCTTGGTTGCATGCATGGTCGTTCCCTTCTCGTGTCGTCAGCCATCGATGGGCCCTGCACCCCAATCTTGGCCGCACACGGAGCGGCTCAACAGGGCACTTGGACCCGTCGGGCGGTCGCTGAGCGCCCGCCCGCATGGAGTGACGGATGGAGCGCGACGCCGTCGGGCCGCAGCACCACGCTGCCGGCCGGACCGGCGCCCAGCGCACGGGCCGTCATCCGGTCGACGCGGCGCACGGTGACCGGAGCGGTCACGCCCGCCGGCTCCGTCGTCGCGGCGACCGCCGCTTCGGGATTCCCGGTGATGACGGTCAGGCCGGTGGTGAGCAGGTCGAGGGTCGAGCGACGGCCGCCATCGGGGTGCCGGCGATCAGACGGGAGCCACAGGTGCTGCAGTCGCGGCCCGAGGTCGACGTGCACCTCGTCGATGACCGAACGGCGACTGCCGGTCGGGTCGAGCGACCTGCTCAGGTTGTGCTCGGCGACCGGTCGGCGCTCGGCCTCGTAACTGTCCAGCAGTGATTCGTCGGCCCAACCCCGCATCACCCAGGCGAGTTTCCAGCCCAGGTCGAACCCGTCCGCGACGGCCGTGTTGAGACCGGTTCCGCCGCGGGGAGTCACCCGATGGGCGGCGTCACCGAGCAGGAAGGCGCGCCCCTCCCGGTAGCGGTCGGCGATGCCACCCACGAAGGAAAACGCCCCGACCCGCCCGAGACGAACATCAAGCAGCGGATCGCCGGCCGAGACCCGCACCAGCTCAACGAGTCTGGCCGGAGAATAGTCGGCCAGCCGTTCCAGGTTCGGGTCCCAGCCGAAGCTGTACACCCAGCGATCGGGGTGCCCGGCGGGTAGGAACGTCCCAGCGGCCACCCCGTCCACGACGTAGATGCCGTAGCGGTGATCTCCGACCAGGTCCCAGAGCGGGCCGTGCAGCACCACGCTCAGCGCCTCGTAGTG
>JBBQJM010000104.1:0-10180 GCA_038325895.1 Mycobacteriales bacterium | reverse complement strand
CTGACGGTCGCGCTCGTCATGCTCATCGTCTGTTACGTCGGGATCGGCGTGCTGCCTCGCACCCTCGGCCGCCAGCACCCCTACTCGGTCGGTCTGTCCACGGCCCGCCCGACCCGGGCGCTGGCCAAGGTGCTCTCGCCCATCGCGTCGCTGCTGATCCTCATCGGTAACGCCATCACCCCGGGCCGCGGGTTTCGCGAAGGTCCGTTCTCCTCGGACATCGAGCTGCGGGAATTGGTCGACATCGCCGGCAGCCGCGGGGTGGTGGAGGAGACCGAACGCGAGATGTTGCAGAGCGTCTTCGACCTGGGCGACACCATCGTCCGCGAAGTGATGGTCCCGCGCACCGAGGTGGTCTGGATCGAGGAGAGCAAGACCATCCGTCAGGCCCTGCACCTGGCCACCCGGTCCGGACTGTCCCGCATCCCGGTGATCGGCGATGACGTCGACGACGTGCTGGGTGTGGTGTACGTCAAGGATCTGATCGCCAGGGCAATGGCGCTGGAGCCCAGCGAGCGCGGGCCGATGCTCGGCGAGGTCATGCGCCAACCGGTGTTCGTCCCCGAGTCCAAGAACGTCGACGCGCTGCTGCGGGAGATGCAGCGCGACCGCAACCACTTCGCGGTCGTGGTGGACGAATACGGCGGCACGGCGGGCATCGTGACCATCGAGGACGTGCTGGAGGAGATCGTCGGCGAGATCACCGACGAGTACGACCTGGACACCCAGGCGCCCATCGAGCCACTGGACGACGGATTGGTTCGAGTGTCGGCGCGGCTGCCGGTCGAGGATCTCGGTGAGGTCTTCGACGTCGAGCTGCCGGACGGGGACGTGGAGACCGTCGGTGGCCTGCTGGCCCAACTGCTGGGCAGGGTCCCGCTGCCCGGATCCGAGGCGACCGTCCAGGGGTTGCACCTGCTCGGCGAATACGGCGAAGACCGGCGCGGACGGCCCCGGGTGCAGACCGTGTTGGTCCGCCGGGTGGACGCCGAGGACGCCGAGCGCGCCGAAAGTGATGACGAAGACCCGGCCGCCGCACGGGCCGCCGAACGCACCGGTGGGCACGAATTCCGGGTCGACGAGCGGGCCGCGCAGGCTGGGGACCGTGGCCCCACCGGGCGATCAGCGAAATCCGAACGCGCGCAGCGCAACGGCATGGCGGCGCCCGCCGGATCCGAGATCGGCAGCGCCGTGAACCGCAAGAACCCCCGCGCCGAGCGGGACCACGCCCGATGACGCGGGCGGCCGACCAGAACGCCCCCGAACTGAACCCGGAAGACGCCAAGCTGGTGACCCTGGCCCGCGGTGCACGGGGTCGTGCCGGCGCCGCAGAGGGAGCCGCGGTCCGCGATGACGACGGCCGCACCTATGCGGCCGCGACGGTGGCGCTGCCGTCGCTGACCCTGACGGCCCTCCAGGCGGCGGTTGCAATGGCGGTGGCCTCCGGTGCCCAGGAACTGGAAGCGGCGGTCGTCGTCGGTCCGTCCGCCGAGATCGACGCCGCCTCGCACGCGGCGGCCGCGGACCTGGGGGCGGGACTGGTGATCCTGGCCGGTCCGGACGGTGTCGCCAGGCAGCGCATCCACCTCGCCGGGGACCGATGACAGCAACTCCGGGCACGACCACCTCGGGACACCGCGCCGGATTCGCCTGTTTCGTCGGGCGGCCCAACGCCGGCAAATCCACCCTGCTCAACGCGATCGTCGGGGAAAAGATCGCGATCACCTCCGACAAGCCGCAGACGACCCGCCGGGCGGTCCGCGGGATCATCACTCGGCCGAATGCGCAGCTGATCATCGTTGACACGCCCGGCATGCACCGGCCACGCACCCTGCTCGGCCAACGGCTCGGCGACCTGGTCCGCACGGTGTGGTCGGACGTCGACGTGGTCGGGCTCTGTATCCCCGCCGACGAGAAGATCGGGCCCGGTGACCGTCGCATCGCCGCGGAGATCGCCGAGCAGGCGCACGGCGCCCCGGTGGTCGGCATCGTGACCAAGACCGACCGAACCAACCGGGGGCAACTCGCCGCGCAGCTGGTCGCGATGTCCGAGCTCACCGATTTCGCCGACATCGTGCCGGTGTCCGCGGTGGCCGGCGAACAGGTCGACGTGCTGACCGACGTGTTGATCACCCACCTACCGGCCGGGAGCCGGCTCTACCCCGACGCCGAGACCACCGACGAGCCCCTGGAAACCCGCATCGCAGAATTGGTGCGGGAGGCGGCGCTGGACGGGGTCCGCGAGGAACTACCGCACTCGCTGGCCGCCCTGGTCACCGAGATGGCGCCCCGCGAACCGGATGCCGATCCCGTTCGTCCCGAGCAACCCCAGCGGCACTCCAGCAAGCCGGCGCCGCTCACCGACATCTACGTCACGATCTTCGTGGAACGGCCATCGCAGAAAGCTATTGTGCTGGGGCACAAGGGGTCTCGCCTGTCCGACGTCGGCAGACGGGCGCGGCTGCAGATCGAGCAGTTGCTGGGGACCAGGGTGTACCTGCACCTGCACGTCGCCGTCGCCAAGGATTGGCAGCGCGATCCCAAGCAGCTGCGCAAGCTCGGCTTCGACGGCTGAGCGCTCGCCCAGCTGACTCACGAATCGCGCCAGGCGGCTCGGTCGGCTGACCCGGTCGGCGAGAAGGCTCAAAGAAGGTGGCACTGTCGCCGGTGTATGTCATCATCCAAGGATGGGGAAGCACGGCGGGGTGGCTGAGCGCAGGCAGGTCCCGATCCCGGCGGTGGTGCTGGCGGTTCTGCTGCTGGCGGGCGTCGTCACCGGGTCGTGGTGGTGGTCATTGCGCGTCCAATCCGATCCCATCGACCGGAACCCGGTCCCCGCTGCGGCTTTCGTTCTGTCGTCGCCATCGTGCTCGGACCGCGGCACCGGCACCGTCGTCGATCTGATGCCCGCTTCGGGTGGGCAGGCACGGGCTGTCGTCGACGGGTGCGGGTATTCCAACGGGGAGCAGGTGGCCGTGGAGTACCTCGCCGGCGATCCCAGCCAGGCTCGCTTGGCGACCATACGATCCCCGTCCACCAGCGACGACGGGCAGCAGTGGTGGCCGGCCGGGCTCGGCATTCTCGCTGCGCTTGCTACCGGGATCGTCGTGGTGCTGGTCGTGGACGGCAGGCGGCACCGGCGACGCGGTGCACCGACCCGATCCCCGGACGGAGCGGCGGACCTGCAAGACCCGGTCGCAGCGCTGACCGCGATGGTGTCCACGACCGCTGACCGGGGAGCGCCGTCCTCCATGGCCGTCGACGGCGCGCACCGTGCTGGCCGGCACGCTCGCCTGGAGTTCGACGACCAGCAGCCCGCCGAGGAGCGGCCCGGCGACGGCTGGGTCAACACGAACCGGGACGGCTGGTTGCTGGGGCCGGCGCAGTCCTGGGCGGCCGAGATTTCCGTTGGTGGCGAGGGGCAGATGCCACTCGACGACGACGCACCGTTGCCGCCCCGACTCGATCTCGTCTTCCCCTCCACTGCCGAGTTGGCGGCGAACCTGCACGACGAGTTGTTCACCCATCGGCACGCTCAGGTCCCCGGCGGGTAACCCCGGCCTCGCTCGGCGCGCGGCTACTGTGATGCGGTGACGACCGCCCCGACGCGACAACCCCGAGCATCCCAGCCCCGAGCACCCCAGCCCCGAGCATCCCAGACCCCAACAACGCAGCCCCGAGCAGGCCAGTCCCCAGCAACGCGGTCCCTAGCAACGCGGTCCAGGACCCGACAATCAGGAAGCCGGCGGTTGACCGGGCGCCTCCCCCGCGCCGATTACGCGGTGGATCGCTTTCGGCTCGACAATGGACTACGGGTGCTGCTTGCCCCCGACAGGGGCGCCGGGGTCGTCGGCATCGCCGTCCACTACGACGTCGGTTTCCGCTCGGAACCGCAGGGGCGCACCGGGTTTGCTCATCTTTTCGAGCATCTGATGTTCCAGGGCAGTGAATCGCTGCCCAAGCTGGAGCACTTCCGGTTGGTGCAGTCCTCGGGCGGGGTGTTCAACGGTTCGACGCACACCGACTACACCGACTACTTCGAGGTCGTGCCGGCGGCGGCACTGGAACGCGGTCTGTTCCTGGAAGCGGACCGG
This sequence comes from Mycobacteriales bacterium, assembly GCA_038325895.1. Taxonomy (GTDB): domain Bacteria; phylum Actinomycetota; class Actinomycetes; order Mycobacteriales; family Nakamurellaceae; genus Nakamurella. The sequence continues at coordinate 6,086 of JBBQJM010000104.1, read as the reverse complement.
ATGCGCGCTCCCAACATCACCGCTGAGAACCTGAGCAACCAGGTCGACGTGGTCAGCGAGGAAATCCGGCTCAACGTGCTCAACCGCCCCTACGGCGGGTTCCCCTGGATTCACCTGCCCGCGGTGCTGTTCTCTTCGTTCGCCAACGCGCACAACGGGTACGGCGACTTCGTCGATCTGCAAGCGGCCACCGTGCAGGACTGCGCCGAGTTCTTCCAGACGTACTACACCCCGGCCAACGCCGTGCTGACGATCTGTGGGGATATCGACGTCAGCCAGGCGACCGAGCTGGTGGCCCAGCACTTCGGGGACATCACCGGCCGCCCGGCGCCGATCCGTCCGTCCTTCGACGAACCGTGGCCGACGTCCGTGCGGGAGGCCGAGCACCTCGACCAGCATGCTCCGCAGCCTGCCCTTGCGGTGGGCTGGCGGCTGCCCGACCCGGTCAGGCACCTTCGTGACTATCTGGCGTTCGTGCTGCTGGGCGGCATGCTCGCGGACGGCGAATCGTCCCGACTACAGTCCGCGATCGTCGCGAAAGCGGGCCTGGCGACGGATATCTGGGCCGGACCCGGGCTGCTGGGCGGCCCGCTGGACTCCCGGGACCCCGACGTTTTCGTGCTCGGCGCCCTCCACGACTCACAGGTCCCGGCCCGCACCGTCATCGACGCGGCGAACGAGCAGATCGCAGCGCTCGCCGCACACGGCCCGGAGGAGAAGGAACTGCGCCAGGCGCTCGCCCGATTCGTCTCCGCGCTGTACCGCGACAACGACGGCATCGCCACCAGAACCCAGTCGTTGGGCGCGATGGAGCTGCTGCACGGCAGGGCCGAGTTGCTCAGCGAACTCCCTGACCTGCTGTCCACCATCACCGGTGACGAGATTGCCGCCGCAGCAGGCACTCTCGACCCCACCAAGTACGCGTTGCTGCGCGTGGTTCCGGCCGGTGATCGCTGATGGCCCGCCGTGCGCGTGCCGCAGCGCTGCTGGAACCGGCCGAAGGGGATTCGGCAGCGCGGGCGACAACACCGCCGCCCGACGTGACGGGTCAACCGCCGGCCTTCCGTACCGCACAGGAGATCGCGCATACCGTCATCGGACCACGCCCGATCCCGCCCCTGTCGAAGACCGGTCGTATCCGGAGCCCGGCGCTGGCCCGCGCCGTCCTGCCCACCGGGTTGCAGGTCGTCGCCGTCCGCAAGCCGCGGAGCCCACTGGTCGAGGTCAGGCTGCGGATCCCGTTCGGCGGCGCCAGCAAGGTGCACGCTGCCCGGGCAGAGATGCTGTCCGCCACGGTGCTGCTCGGCACGGGCTCGCGCACCCGTGAGCAGGTGGACGCCGATCTCGCGCTGGTCGGCGGTCACCTGGACGCCTCCGTCGATCCGCAGCGGTTGTCCGTCACCGGGTCCGTGCTGTCCACCGGTATGCCCGTCCTGCTGGAGGTGCTGGCGGACTGCCTGACCGACCCCGCCTACCGCCGCAACGACGTACTCGGCGAGCGTGACCGGTTGGTGGCGCACCTGTCCATCGCGTCCACCCAGCCCTCCACGGTGGCGCACCGCTACCTGCAGCAGCGGCGTTTCGGCGACCACCCCGCCGCCTGGGACATGCCCGATGCGGAGCTGGTCGGCTCGGTCGGGGTAGCCGCGGTCCGCGGGCTGCACGCCCGTGCCGTGCTGCCGGCCGGATCGACGTTGGTGCTGGTCGGTGACCTGTCCCCGGCGCGGACGATCGACGCGGTGGCCGAGGCGCTCGACGGCTGGGCCGGCGCGCCGGGCAGCACCACCCGCCCGCTCGCCACCCCGCCCCCCATCGCGGGTGGCGACCTGCTGGCCCATCACCGGCCCGGCGCGGTGCAGTCCCAGCTGCGGCTGTCCGCCCCGGCGGTGCCGCGGGCCGATCCTCGCTACCCGGCCTTCCAGCTGGCCAACCTGATCTACGGCGGCTACTTCTCCTCCCGACTGGTGGAGAACATCAGGGAGAGCAAGGGCTACACCTACAGCGCCAGATCCAGCCTGGAGTTCTGGCCGGGCACCGCGGCCGTCACCGTCGCCTTCGACACCACCACGGAGTCGACGGCGCCGGCGCTGCTGGAGGCCCGCTACGAACTCGGCCGCCTGAGCCTGATGCCGCCCGCCCAGCAGGAGATGGACGCCGCAAGGAACTACGCCCTCGGCACGCTCGCGACATCGCTGTCCACCCAGGCGGGGTTGGCCTCGATGCTGTCCGTGCTGGCCGGCTCCGGTCTGGACGAAACCTGGCTGGCCGAGCACCCCACCCGGCTGGCCGCGCTGACCGTCCAGGAAGTCGCCGACGCGGCCCGCGACCTGCTGGCGCCTGCGCACTTCACCGGGATCGTCGTCGGCGACCTGGGGGTGCTGGAGCCGGGGTTGCGCTCGTTGGGTGACGTGCAGCTCGCATGACGGCCGAGCGATCCGCTGGGACCGGCACGACAGGGTTGCCTCATTCGCCGCACCTCTTCCCCACCGCCGGGTTCGGCATCGCCGTCCCGGCGCTCGCGCGGGGGACCGCGAACCGGTCGGAGGACCTGCGTCACCCAGACCGGCTGGCCGCGCAGTGGTCGTCGTCCCGGGTGCTGATCGTGGATCACGCCGGCCGCGTCGAGCTGGACCCCGCCGACGGGGCGTCGGCCTTGACGGCTTCAGGAGCGGCTCCAGCAGCTCCGAAACGACCAGGACTGACATTGGTGTCCAACCACGCCACCGACCTGACCGACGACCAGACCGCCCGGGACCCGGTCCGGGCGAACGGCACGCCCTGGGTGATGACCCCGTGCACCGAAACTGCGCAGTCATCCGGCCGCGACCATTGCGCAGGCCCCGCCGCCTGATGCCGTGCTGCTCGGCTCGGTGGACGGGGTGGATCACTGGGCGCTCCGCGGGGACGTCGCCGACGGCGCAGGGCTGCGCGAGCTGGGACCGGTGTTGTCCGACACCGATGCTGGTCTGCTGACCACCGCAACAGCCCTGCTCACCTGGCATGCCGCCGCCGGCTTCTGCCCCCGGTGCGGCGAACCCATGCTGCCCAGTCCGGCCGGCTGGTCGCGGGTGTGCGGCCGGGGGCACGAGGATTTCCCGCGGACCGACCCCGCCGTCATCGTGCTGGTGCACGACGGCGCGGACGCCTTGGTGCTCGCCCGCCAACCCGTCTGGCCGCCGGGCCGGATGTCCGTGCTCGCCGGGTTCGTGGAGGCCGGCGAATCGCTGGAGGCCACGGTCGTCCGGGAGGTGCACGAGGAGATCGGTGTGTTGGTGAACGACGTCAGCTACCTCGGCTCCCAACCGTGGCCGTTCCCGCGGTCGCTGATGGTGGGCTTCGCCGCCAGAGCCGATCCCGACGCGCCGCTGGCGCCGAGGGAGGGCGAGATCGAATCCGCGCAGTGGGTCGATCGGGCGAGGATCCAGGAACTGCTCGGCGGCCCCGACGACGGCTGGTCCGGCGGCGACGTCACCGGCGGCGACGGCGCGATGATGCTGCCCGGCCGGGTGTCGATCGCTCATCGGATGATCCAAGGGTGGGCCGAGAACGGTTGAGCCGGAGCTGTCCGGTGCCCGGCGACCGAGCTCCACGCGCTTTCCTGGCGCGTCGTACACGTGTGCGAGCATGAGGAGGTGACGGTGGACCTTTTGGCAGGGCTCGACGACGGGCAGCGAGCGGCGGTGCTGGCGCCCTCCGGACCGGTCTGCGTGCTCGCCGGTGCAGGCACCGGGAAGACCCGCACCATCACACACCGCATCGCGCACCTGGTGGCCACCGGCTCGCACCCGGTCTCCGAGATCCTCGCCGTCACCTTCACCACCAGGGCGGCGGGGGAGATGCGGGTGCGGTTGCGCTCACTCGGCGTGCCCGGGGTGCAGGCCAGGACCTTCCATTCGGCGGCCCTCAAGCAGCTCCGGTACTTCTGGCCGCGATCGGTTGGGGGTGCCCTCTGGCCCGTTCTCGAGCACAAGCTGCGGTTGGTGGCCATCGCCGCGCGACGCGCGAACGCGGGTACCGATGCGGCCACGCTGCGCGATCTGGCCAGCGAGATCGAGTGGGCCAAGGCCACCCTGGCCGGGCCATCCGATTACCTGGCGGCGGTCGCCAAACACCGCCGGGATACCCCGCTTCCGGCCGAGACAGTCGCCAAGGTCTTCGAGATCTACGAGTCGGTCAAGAACGAGTCCGAGCAGCTGGACTTCGACGATCTGCTGCTGCACACCTGCGCCATCCTCGAGGACGACGAGGCGGTCGCCCGCGAGTTCCGTTCCCGCTACCGGTGTTTCGTGGTGGACGAATACCAGGACGTGACGCCCCTGCAACAGCGGACGCTGGATGCCTGGCTGGGCGAGCGCGACCAGGTCACCGTCGTGGGCGACGCGAACCAGACCATCTATTCGTTCGCCGGCGCCTCGCCCAGCTACCTGCTCGGGTTCGACCGCAGGTTCCCGCATGCGACCGTGGTCCGGCTGGAACGGGACTACCGGTCCACTCCACAGGTGGTGACGCTGGCCAACCGGGTGATCGCCGGCGCTTCCGGAGCCGCCACGCGGCACCGGCTGCGGTTGGTGGCGGCACTGCCGGACGGGCCGGCGGCCACCTTCGCCGAGCATCCGGACGAACCGACAGAGGCGGCAGCGGTGGCCCGCGCCGCGGCCGCGCTGATCGAGGGTGGCATGGCGGCGTCCGGTATCGCCGTGCTGTACCGGATCAACGCCCAGTCCGAGGTCTATGAGGAGGCGCTGACCGGCGAGGCCGTGCCGTACGTGGTGCGCGGCGGGGAGCGGTTCTTCGCCCGACCGGAGGTGCGGCAGGCGATCTCCGTGTTGCGCGGTGTCGCGCGGCGGGAAGCTCCCCAGGAGCCTGCTGCGGAGGCTCAGCCCGATCCCGATCAGCACGATCCCGATCGGCCCGATCCCGATCAGACCAGTGCCGATCGCCCCGACCTCGAGGCGAGCCCCCCGCGGCGGGCGCTGGTGCCCACCGTTCGCGCGGTCCTGTCGACCATCGGACTGTCCGACGAACCGCCGGCGCCCGGAGCGCTGCGGGACAAGTGGGATTCCTTGCTGGCGATCGTGACCGTGGCCGAGGAGCTGGCCGACGCCGACGGCTCCGCCGGGCTGGCTGCGCTGGTCGCCGAACTCGACCAGCGCGCCGAGGCGCAGCACGCTCCGACTGTAGAAGGGGTGACGCTCGCGTCGCTGCACGCGGCCAAGGGACTGGAGTGGGATGCCGTCTTCCTCGTGGGGCTGACCGACGGGACGTTGCCCATCCAGCACGCCGAGTCACCGGAGGACATCGAGGAGGAACGCCGGCTCCTCTACGTCGGTGTCACCCGGGCCAGGACCCTGCTCGCGTTGTCCTGGGCACAGTCCCGGACGGTGGGCGGCAGGCGCACCCGTCGGCGCAGTCGCTTTCTCACCGGCCTGGCACCGGACAGCGCGACGCCCGAGAACAAGCCGGGGACCAAGCCCGGGAACAGGAACAGCGCGCCCGGCCGCTGCCGGACCTGCGGCGGGAAGCTGGAGACCCCCGCCGAGATCAAGATCGGCCGCTGCTCCCGGTGCCCGTCCACCGCGGATCCCGAGTTGGTCGACGCCCTGCGCTCCTGGCGCAAGAGCCGCTCCGCGCAGGCATCGGTGCCCGCCTTCGTGGTGTTCTCCGATGCAACCCTGCTGGCCATCGCCGAGCGGCGGCCCACGGATGATGCGGCGCTGCTGGCGATTCCCGGCATCGGCCGGTCCAAGCTGGACGCCTACGGGCCTGAGGTGATCGGCATCGTCACCCGTACCGCGGTGAGCTGACCGATCCGCACCGCGGTGCCCGACGGGATCACCGGGGCGCTGACGGACCCGCAAGAATCGGCAAAGAATTTCCGGTAATTGGCTTGCCGCCGCTGTCCGCGTCCCCCTACTCTCAATGACGTCCCCCGGTTGGCATGGCCATCTGGTCAACGTCAGCCTCGCCGACATCATCGAGCAGTCCGACCGCAGCGGCCATTTCGCTGCCCGCCTCTCCGGCATGACGAGGCCAGCACAAACGAGGAGGTGCCACGTGAACAACCCGAAGATGACCAACGGTTGGCA
>JBBQJM010000103.1:0-10244 GCA_038325895.1 Mycobacteriales bacterium | reverse complement strand
CCGATGTCCCGTGCGCGCTGGTGGAACTGATCGCCGAACACCTCCGACCCAGCGCGGCCCGCCCGGGCGGCGCAGTCCCCCGACCGCCAATCAGTCCGACGGCGGCCGCGGGTACGACACCGGCCCGGACCCACCGGGGCCGTGGTGAGGCCATCGTGCGGACCGACGCCCAGCAGGTCGGGCAACGGCGGCGGCTGCGGATCCTGCGTGGCGTGGGGAACTGCCCGGTCGTCAAACGCCGCCCTGGGCGGACGGGCGTCCTGACCCGCTGGACGTCCTCGCCGTGATCTGCCTGACGCTGACTCCGCTGACCTACGCCGCCGTGCTGCTCCTGCTGCTGCCCCACCCGCCCCCGGTCACACCCGGCCGGCCCACCGCCGCTGAAACCCACCACCACCCGGCCTGCGGCCCAGCCTGTGCGGCGACCCCCTCCGGCGAGGTGGGCCTCGTTCCGCCCGGACGGGCGGATCCTGATCCTGCACGTGACCGGCGTGCCACGAACCGGCCGGCGGCGATTTCACCTCTGTGATCCACCCGCGGTCGGCCTCGGCGGCCGTGGGTAGCGCTGGCCGGTCAAGGCGTCTTCGTCACCGCCCAGTGGGAGCGCGCGGACGCGATCGGCAGCACCAACGCGCCAATCGCCGCTATATCGCCCTGCCCCACGACCGCGCCGGTCCGAAACGGCTGGGGCCGCGCTGCGAGGGGAGTCTCGGTCGCCGGCGGTGCACGAGGAACTGGTCGATGGCTACGACGTGGCCGGGGTCGGCGAACTGGTCGAGGTCGGTGGGATCGACGAGACGGGCGGCAGGCACGTGGTCGGGCTCGACGGACCCGGTGGTGACGGGGTCGTGGTACCCGCCGATGCGATGCCGATCCCCGGTGGTGAGGATGTCGGGGGAGCGGCGGTGCTGAGAGCAGGCGAGGTCGCCGTGGCGGTGCAACTCGTCGCGGTGCTCCCCGTCGCTGCGGTGGTCGGCGTTGCCGAGGTTGGTGCTGTGGTGTTCGTCGTCGCGGTAGCGGTGGTGGTCGCCGGCGGCGTCGTGGGCTGGGTGGTCGGCGTGGCTGTGCTGGTTGCAGCGCTTGTGCTGGTCGACGTGACGGGCGGCGGCGGGGTGGTCGGCGGCGGGGCCGTCGTGGCACTGGGCACCGTCGTGGGCGCAGCCGTGGTGGTCGGAGCAGCTGTGCTGGGCTCAATGGCTGGTGGCGGCGCGGGTTGCTGCGTGGACGGCGGCGGCGCCACGGTCACCGGCGGCGGGGTCACCGGGGCGGGCACCGGCCGCGGCACGATCTGCGGGACCCAGGTCACCGAGCTGGAGTTCGGCGGGGTCGCCGGTACGGACCGCGCGGGGGTCCCGGACGAACTCCGTGGCGTCAGCGACACCCACGGCACCCCGGAAGATCCGCTGGAGGATCGGCCGGAAGATCCGGAGGCCGAGACCTGCTGGCCATTAATCAGCGAGGTGAAGTCCGCGACCCCGGGCGCACCGGCCGGCTGTCCGGTCCAGTACCGGTACAGCCGATCATCGACATCGGTCCTGGTCAACGGCACGATATGGATCGGCGTGCCCACCCAGGATGCCTCCAGGATGTACGGACGCCCACCGAACGTGCCCAGGTAGATCGCCACATGGCCGGGGAAACCGACCACATCCCCGGGCAGTGCCTGCGCCCAGCTCACCGTGACACCGGCCGAACGCTGCGACCCCGAGTTGTCGGGGATCCGGTACCCGGCCTTGCTCAACACGAACGCCGTCAGCCCCGAGCAGTCGAACCCGATCGTGGCCCCGCAACTGTTGTACTCACCGCCGCCACGGGCGCAGCCGTTGTTCGGACCCGCGCCGGACCCGCCGCCACCCCACACATACGGCAACCCCAACGCCGAGAACCCCGCGGCCAGACCCGCCGCCACCGTCGCGTTCGGCGCCGTGATCATCTGCCCACCCAACGCCGCGGACACGAACTGGTTCGCCGGGATCTGCACCGCGGTACCGGTGGCCAACACCGCCGACGTCGCGGTCGTCGAGCTGCCGCCACCGGTGGACCCGAAGTACTTACGGAACAGGTAGAAGAAGTTCCGATTCCCGTACGCCGAGCAGGCATCGCCCACCCCCGGATACGCGTCCAGCGACGCCTTGTTCGGCTGATACGGCGTGTAGATGTACAACGACGCCGTCGCCTGGTTCACGATCGTCACCGGCGCCGACCCGCACCCCGACTCCGCCACGTTCCACAGGATGTTCACCGTCTGACCGGCGTGGTAGTTGTACTTCTCCGGGTCCAGCTTGTACCGCGACCACTGCTTGGCCATCCCGTAGGCCTGATTGAAGAAACCCGCGTACTCCGGGTCGCAGTTCGCGCTGCCACCCGGACCGGTGTCCGGGCAATGCCACCCCCACGCCGCGTTGTACGTCGAGGCCGTCACATCAGTCCGCGACAGCAGCGCCGACTCCTTCTGCAACGTGACCAACATGATCTGCGGGTTGATCCCACAGGCCACCGACACCCGCAACAGGATGGCGGCCACGTCCTCGTTCGTTCCGCCCTGATACGCCGCGCAATACCGATCCGCCGCCTGGCTGGGCGTGCTCACCCGCAGGTTCTTCAAGCAATACGCCCCGGTGCACCCCTCCCCCTGGGTCAACACGAACTGCCGGATCTGCTCCACCGTCATCGCGCCGGTGTTGTAGAACACCGCATCGGAGACGATGTTGCCCGGATCGAAGCCGGAACCCGACGTCGTCGCGGGAGATGCCGGGGCCGGCACACACGTCACGTCGTCCTGGGCCAACGACACCGCATCGATCAGTTGCCCGGCCAGCTCGCGGGCCATGTCCCGGTACTGACCGAACCGCTCACCAGTGCCCGTCAACTGAACGACATCACCGATCTCGTAGTCGGTCCGCGGATCGGCGTCATAACCCGGGACCAGCCTGAGCAGCCGGTCATAGAACATCCACGCCGCCCCGCCCGGCTCGGTACGCGGATACATCGTGTAATCCACCGGGTTCTGCTGGAACAGGCCCAGCCACCTGTCGTTGATCGCGTCCGGCCGCAAGCTGGATTGCTCGGTGGCGACCGCGATACCGATCTCGATCCCGCGGCGGGTGATCCCCATCTGCTTGCCGACCGCGGCGACCGTGGCGGCCATCTTCACCTGGTCGGCGTCCAGCGCCACACCCGCGAAGGTGCCGCCGCCCGCCACGCCGGCCGGCACGTTCTGCAGGTTGCCCAGCGGCGCCGGAGTCCCGCTACCGGCGACGGTCTTGGCTTCCTGTCCGGGCGGGCACACCGGCAGGGCAGCGGACGCGGATGATCCAGCGGACGGCGCGATGACCTGCGCCGAGGCGGAGAACAGCCCCACCGTGCCGGTGAACGTCGCCACGAGTGCGACAGTGACGGCCACCGCGACGCGCGGAACGGAGCGGCCCGTGCGGAACCTACCGACAGCCGTCACCGGCTCGACATTCGTGTCGTGGTCGGTCGTTTCGGCAACGGGGGTGCGGTCATCGCGACATTTCCTCGGAAGACAACGGGCAAGAGTGCTCACCACGCGTTGTGTCCACTCGCCGCGCCCACCCACGGGCAGTCCCCCACCGGTCGCCGAACCACATCCGAAGAATCACCTTGCCTAGGACGATACCTGGCGCACCCCAGCGGGGTATCCCCCCAAAATAGTCACCCGCGGTGCCGGCCCGCTTCGCCTGATCGAGTGAGAAGACCCGAGTTATCAACTCCATTGGGTCATCAGGCCGCGCGCGCAGCGTCAGCCGGTCAGCGATCCTCCCGGTGTGGTGACCGGCCGTCCGCCACTAGGGGCCCGGTCAGGGATCCACCAGATGCCGGAAAGCCGTGAGATTGCGCACCGATTCTCCGCGCGACGTGCGCCACGCCCATTCCCTCCTGATCGCGCCGGCGAATCCGCGTTCCAGAATCGGGTTGAAGTCCTGGTCGGCGGTCGCGAGCACCACGCCGAGAACGGTGTCCAGCTCGTCGGCGGTGAGCGCGGACCTGGACACCCGACCGACCAGGTGAATGTCCCCGGAGCTGTCCAGGGCGTAGGCCACCGTGCGCAAGGTGGCGTTGCGCTGCAGCAGGAATCGGTAGACCGCCTCGGCGTTCTCGTCCGGAGCCCGGCAGACGAAGGATTCGATCAACAATTGATGATCGCCGAGCACCAGCCAGAGCAGGGTCCGCTGCCGACGCTCGCCGGGCAGGGTCACCAGGAAGGCATCGGCGCCGTTGCGCTGGTAGTCGACGCCGAGCCGGGCAAGAGCGCCGTCCAGTTCGTCGGGGGTCACCGGCCGGCCGGATGCAGTGCGAGATCTTCCCTGTTGGCCGCAGGCCGCGCGAGACGGACGTCGTGCACGGCACGCCGGTAGGTCCGGAGCAGGCCGTCCACGGTGACGTCCCAGGAGAATCCCGCCGCGTGTAGCGGTGCAGCCGCGGACATCCGGGCGTGCAATCCGGGATCCAGCACCACCCGGGCGAGGTGATCGGCCCATATCACCGGGTCATGGCCCGGGACGAGGAGCCCGCTGACGCCGTCGGCGACCGCGACGGTCAGCCCGCCGACGGCGGCCGCGACCACCGGCGTGCCCGAGGCCTGGGCCTCGAGGGCGACCAGCCCGAACGACTCGTTGTAGCTGGGCACCGCGACCACGTCGGCAGCGCGGTAGAGCTGCGCGAGTTCGGCCGCTGGCACCGGCGGCCGGAAATCCACCAGTGCGTCGATGCCCAGCTGCTCGGCAAGGCCGGCGAGCCGGTGCTCGTCCTGTCGTCCGGTACCGGAGACGCCACCGACGATGACCACCCGCCAACGCCGGTCCGGGTGGGCCGTTGCCAGCTGCCGGACGGCCGAGATCAGTACGTCCGGGCCCTTCAATGGCTGGATCCGGCCGGCGAAAACGATCACCAGCTCATCCGGGAGCAGACCGAGGGCCTGCCGCGCGGCCAGTGCCGCGCCGGCCGGCCCTGGCGAGAACACGTCCGTGTCCACCCCGGGCGGCACGACGTCGATCTTGCCGGGGTCCGCCCCGTACAGCTCGATCAGCTGCTCGGCTTCGGCGGCCGTGTTCGCCATCAGCCGGTCTGCCTCGGCGACCACCTGTTCCTCGCCGATCAACCGGCCGCGCGGCTCCGGCCGGTCGTCCTGCGCCAATGCCGCGTTCTTGACCTTGGCCAGGGTGTGCGCGGAATGCACCATCGGCACCCCCCAGCGATCCTTGGCCAGGTAACCGACCTGCCCGGAGAGCCAGTAATGCGAGTGCACGATGTCGTAGTGCCCGGGATCCCGACGGGCCTCGGCGCGCATCACCCCGGCGGCGAACGAGCACAGCTGGCCGGGGAGTTCCTCCTTGTCCAGCCCCTCGAAGGGCCCCGCCACGATGTGCCTGACCAGCACACCGCGCACCACCTCGGTCACCGGCGGCTGATCGGAGGAGGTGGCCCTGGTGAAGATCTCCACCTTGACGCCGCGGGCGGCTAGCCGGCGGGAGGTCTGGTCTACATAGACGTTCATCCCGCCCGCGTCGCCGATGCCAGGCTGAGCCAGCGGTGAAGTATGGAGGGAGATGGCCGCCACCCGGGAGATGCCCGCCATTCCGGAGATGCCACCTGTCGCACCAACGGGCACCGGCTCGTGGGCCCGGCGACCCACCGACGAGTACCCGTTCGCGACGTTCGTATCCATGACCGGAGCAACGCTACCGGCGGGTCAGGTGTTACCAGTCCCTCCCTACTCGCCTGCCTACAGAGCGCTGAGCTTCTGCCAGTCGGCGAAGGAGTAGATCCAGTCGTAGATGGCGTCCTTCTCCGTCATCGGCACGCCTGTGTTGGTGACGTCGACGGGGTCGCCGTAGATCGCGGAGTTGTAGTAGTCCTCGGCATCGCCGACGCCCATGTTGACGCAGCCGTGCGAGACGTTCGCCTTCCCCAAAAACGCCGTGGTCAGCGGATTCTCGTGGATGAACTCACCGTTGTTGTTGATCCGGACGGCGAACTTCTCCTCGACGTTGCAGTAGTCGAACTGCGGGTTGCACATCGAATAGGTCGGGAACTTCTCGGTGACCACATGCACGCCGCTGACAGTGGCCTTGCCGGGCTCCGAATCCTTGCCGTACGAGACGGGGTAGTTCTTGACGATCGGGCCGTCGACCATCACCACCATGCGGAATGTCGTCACGTCGGCTTGCACCCGCTGGTCGCGGCCCACGGTGAAGTCGGTCGTGATGTCTTCCCTCCCCCACTTGTGGTCGCCGTAGTTCACCCCCAGCAGATTCGCTTCGACGTGCACGTTCGTATACGCCGGCCAGTACACGGCCGGCCGGAAGTGCACGATCGACTGCTTGACCCCGGTGCCCTGGACGTCCTCGTCCTGCAGCCAGCCCCAGGAGCCCTGGATATCGCCCTTGTCGGTGGTCAGCTTGAAGGTCTTCTGCGCAGCGGCCTTGTCCCCGACGGTCTCGGCGAAGGTGATGATGACCGGCGCGGCCACTCCGACCGTGGTGCCGCTGGGGATCTGGAACGAGGCGCGGACGGTGTCCGCGGGTTTGACCGTGGCCATGGTGCCGGAGATGCGGTTCTCCGAGCCGTCGTCGTTGGCGATCGCCGTGCCCGCGAACGTGTAGGAGGTGTTGTAGGCCAAACGCTGGGCGAGCGTCCAGGTCGCCTGGTCCGTCGAAATGGTCCCGGTCACCACTGAGCCGTCGTCGCCGGTGACCGTCAGGTCCTTGATCTTGGCCGAGAACACGGTGAGCGTGATCGGGTCCGCCGGAGCGACATCGGTGCTGCCGAACTTCGGCTTGACGCTCACCCGCACCTTCGAGGCCAGGTTCTCGCTGCTCGCGGTCGCCGCGCTCGACGCCCCGGACAGCCCGGGCGCGGTCACGGTCGGGCCGACAACCGAGGTCACCGTGACGCCGACGTCGTCCGAACTCGCGCACGCGGAGGCGACGAGGGCCACCGAGACGATCATGGCCAGCAGAGCGCCGATTCTGCGGTGACCCCGCCGGGTCGCCCGGTGTCGCATCTGGCTGGTCCCTTCTGACCTCGATCAGAGCCGATCGATGCACTGGCATTTCCACCGTAAGCCGCCGCCGTGAGGTTAACGTGACCCCGACGCAGTTCGCGACCAACCTGAGACCTCGTCGACGAGGTCTGTCAGTCGTCCAGGCTGACCCCGATCAGCATCGGCTCGGGCTGCAGCGAGATGGCGAACGCATCCCGGACGCCGTTCCTGATCTGTCGCGCCAGCGCGATCAGATCGGCGGTGGTGCCGCCGCGATTGGTCAACGCGAGGGTGTGCTTGGTGGACAGCGAGACCCGTCCGCCCGGACCTTCGAAGCCCTTGCTGAAGCCCGCCCGCTCGATGAGCCACGCAGCGGACAACTTGACCCGACCGGCAGGGTCGGCCCGGCCGTCGGGGCCCGTGACCGGGTAGGCCGGATAGCTGGTTGCCGGACCGAACCTGGCCTTGATCGCCTCGTCGACGTCTCTGGCCTGATCCCGACCGACGATGGGATTGGTGAAGAACGAGCCGACGCTGTAGGTGTCCGGGTCGTCCGGGTCCAGCACCATGCCCTTCTTCCGGCGCAGGTCCAGTACGGCGTCCCGGACTTCGGCAGGCGGCACGAAGGCGCCGGACTGCACGCCGAGTGCGCGGGCGAGTTCGGTGTACTTGACCTCGACATCGCCGCGGTGCAGCCGGACGGTGATCGCACAGACCACCGCCCGGTCAGTGCCGCGAAGGGCGGAATGCCGGTAGCCGAGGCCGAGCTCGGCGGCCGGCAGGTGTCGGACGAGGCCGGCGACCCGGTCGTACGCGGCGACCCCGGTCAACACCTCGGCGATCTCGGTGCCGTACGCACCGACATTCTGGATGGGGGTGGCACCGGCAGAGCCGGGGATGCCGGACAGCGGTGCGAATTCGGCGAAGCCCTGCCCGGTCAGCTCCGCGACGACGTCGTCCCAGTTCTCCCCGGCGCCGATGGTCACCGCCGCCCGGCCGTCTGCGACGGGTGCGACCCGAATTCCACGAACGCCGATCCGGACAACGGGCGTTTCGATGCCACGATCCGCGACGACCAGGTTCGACCCGCCACCGAGCACCAACACCCCGTACCCGGACCGATCGGCGGCGCCGACAACGTCGGCAATCTCATCTGCGTTGGTCACGGTGACGAGGTCCGGTGCCGGACCGCCCAGTCGCAGCGTGGTCAGCTCGGACAGGCGGACGGGGTTCGGCACCGGCACAGGCTAGTTACTCCGGAACGATCAGTGACGGGGTGCCCCGGTTCAGCGTCTCGCCGCGGAAGAACGCGGGCTGCCTGGCCCGCATGATCAACATGACCACCACGCCCAGCAGGATCAGCCCGAGGCCGAGCACGAGTACGGTCCCCACCCCGAAGATGGAGGACCCGGAGTACTCGGGGTCCGCACTGTCCCGGATCGTCACGAAGAAGACGAACCACAGCCCGAGCCCGCCGAGCAGTGGGAACAGGAACTTGAAGATGATGTTGGGGAAGCTGGTGAACAGCTCCTTGCGGAAGTACCACACGCAGCCGATCGCGGTCAGCCCGTAGTAGAAGCAGATCATCAGGCCCAGCGACAAGATCGTGTCGAAGAGCACCGACTCGGAGACGAACGTCAGCACGGCATAGAACGTGCCGGCGATGATGCCGGCAACCACCGTGCCGTAGGCCGGCGTCAGATACCTGGGGTGAATGCTGGCGAAACGCTTCGGCAGCGCACCGTAGGACGCCATCCCGAGCATGGTGCGGGTGGTCGGCAGGAAGGTCGTCATCAGGCTCGCCGCGCTGGACGCGAGCACTGCCAGGAACAGCAGGTTGTTCAACGGCGTGCCCATCACGGGTTCGGCCAGCGCGCCGAAAACGTTGTCCGAGATGTCTTCGTTCTGCAGACCCAGCCCCTCGGTGCCGTCACCGGCATACATCAGCGTCGACACCGACACCAGCAGGTAGGTCAGCAGGATCGACACGACCGCGAGCAGCGCCGCGCGGCCAGGCGTCTTCTCGGCGTCCTTGGATTCCTCGTTGACGGTGAGCGCGCTGTCCCAGCCCCAGAACGAGAAGATCGACGCGGACAGCCCGGTGACGAGGGCGGTCACGGTGAGCCCGGTGAACGGGTTGAACCAGTCCCAGGAGAAGGCCAGCCCGCCGGGGTCGTCCGGCCCGCCCGCCTTGGCGAAGGCCATCACCGAGAACAGCACCAACACGCCCAACTGGAAGAAAACCAGGACGAATTGGACCTTTTCGGTGGTGGTGATACCCCGATAGGCGATGGCAGTTGCCATCAAAAGGAACAGCAAACAGGTGCCGACGTTCACGACTCTGTTGTTCCACAGATCGCCGAGGTCTGGATTGTTGAACAGACTGCCCAGGAGTTGATAGAAGAACTGCACGCCGATACCGGCGAGGTTGGCCAGGACGATGATGGTGGCCAGGATCGCCGCCCACCCGCCGAGCCAACCGACATAGGGGCCGAAAGCGCGCGTAGTCCAGGTGAACGACGTGCCGCAGTCCGGGTCGACCTTGTTGAACTCGCGATAGGCGTAGGCCGCGAACAGCATCGGGATGAAGCCGGCGATGAAGATCACCGGCATCTTGACGCCGGCCACCGCCGCGACCAGGCCGATGGTGGCGGTGAGGGTATATGCCGGAGCGACACACGAAATGCCCAAAACGGTACCGCCGAGCAACCCTACGGAGTTAGCGGACAGCCCCTTTTCCACTTGTGGGTGATGGTGGCCATCGGAGTGTGATTCTTCACCCTCGCCGGCCGGTCTGGCCGAGCCTTCGATCGTCATGGGACACCTCGTTTGGCTCGAAGAAGTGAGCTAAATCATCGTCGCTCACAGTAAACTAGGCATCCACAGTTGGATAGCTCAGCTGTTCTTGTCGCCAGGAGTGTCGCCACCGATCAACTGCCGTCGGCGCCATCCCGCGACACGACCAGTGAGCCGACGGATTCGGATGGCCACCTCATGACCGACGCCCCGCAGGATTTCGCCAGCGGCACTGTTAGCAACTTCGTCGCGAGCGACCCCGCCCTGGACGAAGGCCTGCCGGCCGCGGTCGGCGTCGTCGTCGGGGTCGATCTCTCCCCCTCCAGCCAGGGCGCGCTCAACTGGGCATCGGACACCGCCGCGGTGTACGGCGTGCCCTTGACGGTCCTGCTCGCGCATCCCGACGCCGAGGGCGACGTCGAGATCGAGGAATACGCCGAGG
>JBBQJM010000102.1:0-10271 GCA_038325895.1 Mycobacteriales bacterium | reverse complement strand
ATCTGGATCCTTGCGCCACGTACCCGCCGCGTCGAGGAAGAAGCCGCCGACGGCAGCAGGACCAGCCGCACGATCGTCACCGGGTTCACCGCGGTCCCGGTCTTCAACATCACGCAGACTGAGGGCCCCGACCTGCCCGGGCCGCCCGTCCGGCCCGGCACCGGTGATGTGCGGCCCGGTGTCCTTACCGGACTGCGGGACCGCGTGGCCGCCGCCGGGTACACCTACCGCGAACAGGAGTTGCCCGACGCACGGCCGGAGAACGGCACCGGGACCCTCGGTTACACCGACCCGGCCAGCAAGGTCATCGTCGTCGACCCGCGATTGAGCCCGCACCAAAAGGCCAGCGTCATCGCGCACGAACTCGGCCA
The DNA here is from genome assembly GCA_038325895.1 of Mycobacteriales bacterium. Classification (GTDB taxonomy): domain Bacteria; phylum Actinomycetota; class Actinomycetes; order Mycobacteriales; family Nakamurellaceae; genus Nakamurella. The sequence continues at coordinate 9,900 of JBBQJM010000102.1, read as the reverse complement.
CGTCCACGCCGGCCACGTCGACGCAGCACCCGGCGAGTATCGGCAGCACCGTGGGCAGATGGAGACCGAGGCAGAGGCGGTCGCCTACATCGCTTGCCGCAAACTCGGTATCGACCGGGAGTCCAGTGAGGCCTTCTCACCCGCGTACATCGCCGGCTGGATGGCGCAGAAGGGCGCCGACTTTCAAACAGCGCTCGGCAGGGCGGTCAAGGCCGCCGACACCATCCTCGACGGCGACTGGCCGGACAACGACGACAAGGGGAGTGCGCTGTGACGGGTCGGGTGTACATCGAACAGATCACCGATCCCATCACCGGCGAGGTGACAACCTTCCGCGCCGCCACCGAGGCGGAGCTGGACCGCTTGGTCCAGGAGCATTTCGGGATCGACCAGGAGGACCGAGAGTCACGCTCAGGCGATCACTTTCGCGGCGGCGATTGTCTGGACGGTGGAGGCAAGTGAACCCGGCGACGTCCCGTGCTTCCCCGTCGCATGCGTTCCGAGGCTGGCGAGTGAATCGGCCATGTCGTCCACATCGGCGATGGCCCGGCCGGACGGGCGGACTGCACTTTGGCGGTCCGGTGCTGCCCGATGGGGGCATCTGGGTTGACGGCTTCGTCACCTGAAACCGAGGGGCTGATCGCGCTCGTCAGGTCCGGCGGTAGTCATGCACACTCTCCGCATGCGAAGCAGGCGAGCACCTGAAACCGCAGCCGGTGATGGTGTGGCGGTGACGCGGGACGCGGCACCGTTGCCGGGTAAGACCGTGCCTGAGGTTGTGTCGCAACTCATCTGGCGTGTTCTCGGGCCTCTCAAGGGACGGGCCAAGTCGGTGTTGGACTGGGCTGGATTGGGGCAGGCACCGCCGGCGGTGCTGCGGGAGATCGGTGCGCGGTACGGCGTGTCCGGTGAGGCGGTCGGGCAGCGGATCCAACGGGTGGCGGCGGCTGGTGTTCGTCTCCACTGCCCGCGAATCTCGAGCACGAGGTGAGCCGTCCGTCACGACCGGGGAGAACCATCTTCTTCGCACGCGGTGGGCGTTGTTACTGGGTCGGCCCGGTCCGCAACGGGACGACGACCCCTCGTGAGCAGGTGCGACGATGTTTGCACGACGCTCGACCCATCCCGGACATATGTTCGATATACTTGGATGATGACTGAGTACATGAATGAGCAGCGCCCGGCCAGGATCCCCGTGAGGCCAGGAGGAGACCCGAAACCGGGTGGTCGCGCGGTTCGTCCGGCTGGACGGCACCGAAGTGTTCCTCCCGGGGCGGTCCGTTCGCTACTCCGGCCAGTCGCACGTGATGGTCGCGGTCGGCTCTCCGGTTGAGTACTTCTGGCTGCGGAAGGACGATGTCACCGCCGCCGAATGAGCGTTTGCCCTGCGCGCTTTGAACCGAGGTTTTGGGTCCTGGTCTGTTGTCGTTGGCGGACCAACCAGGGCGAGAAACTCGGAGGGCGAACAGGTATCGCGTGCGCACGCATCAGGCTCAGGATGCGTTCCATCGGTTGCCCGGTGAGCTGCTCGATGTGTGTGGTCGCGAGCCCGATATCGACGTATGCCTCCCGCAGAAAGGTTTCCGTGACGGGGGCGGCGGTGGGGAAGCGTTCGGTGATGGTGCCCGGTTGATTGCGGCGTGGGATGCGGTGGCGCCGCAAGAGCGCGGTGATCTCGGGGTCGGTGTACAGGGCGGTCAACCGTGGGTCCACGTCGTCGACGGGGTGGCGCGGTGGTGGTCCGCCGCGGCGTACCGGGACGCCGTGATCGTGCAGAGTGCGCAGTACCAGCTTCACGGTGACGTCCTGGTGGGCGGCGATCTCCGCGGAACTCCATTCGCGTTCCTGGTACAGCTCGGCGATGAGGACCGGGTCCAGGTGCGTGCGGTGCTCCCGAGAAGTGCGCGGCTTCACCGGGATTCCGGCGTCGGTCAGCCACGCGCGGACCACGCCCTTTGAGGTGTGCTGCCTCCGGGCGATCTGCTCCAGCGTGCGGCCCTGGTCGACGTACCAGCGGTGCAGCACGTCGGCCGGTGGGGCGTCCGGCGGGGCCGGCCGGGGAGGCGTACCGACCGGGCGATGAACACCGAGTTCCCTGCGTCGTTTCGTCACCCGCCAGGCGGGAACACCGTAACGAGCGCCGATCGCGTCGTCGTCAAGCCGTTGTGTCACGTACAGATCGCTCAACGTGGCGGTGTCCACGAGCAGCGACGGAACCGGCGGCCGACCGGCGCGCACCGGGATGCCGTGCCTGCGCAACGCGGCAAGTACCCGCGTTTGACCGCACCTCAACGCCTCGGCCACTTGCCCTGCCGACAGCCCTTGGTCGACGTACAGCCGTTGGAGCTGCTCCTTGCCGATCGGGGCCGGCGCCGCACCGGCAACCCACCCGGACCTATCGACGGGGATCCTCGCGGTGTGTAGTGCGGCCCGCACCACGCTCGGCGGCAGGTGCAGGCGGTTGGCCACCGTTCCGATGCTGAGCCCCTCGTCGACGTACAGACGGCGGAGAACGGCCGGGTCCGGTGTCGGTGGCTGGATGCGGTTGGGGCCACGCGGACGCCTCGGTGGCCCAACCCAGCCGTGCTTTCGCATGATCGTCAACACGGTCGTGGTCGAACAGCCGAGCGCGTCGGCGATTTCCGGTACTCGAAGCCCGTCGTCCAGCAGGGAACGAACCCGGTCCTCGTCAACGGTTGCCTGGCGGCCAGGTGCACGCAACGGAACACCCGCACGACGCAGACGGGCCTTCACCCAGTCGGGATCGCGACCATATCGCTGGGCGATCACCGCCAGGCTGAGGCGCTCATCCTGGTAGAGCCGGACAAGGTCAGCGACCAGCCAATCGTTCAGTGCGTCCGCCACCGTCTCCGAGGGCGGCTCCGGCACGGTCAGCTTGAACTGGCGCAGGAGCTGGTAGACACCGGAGCGGGTGTAGCCGGAACGGTCGCTGATCTCCCTGACCGACAGCCCGTCCTGCAGCCACGCAGCCAGGGTTTCCCGGTCAAGTTTTGTCCGGAGGCGCGCGTGCGTCCCGGGCCGGCGGAGTGGGATACCGAAGTCGCGCAGGCGGTCCCGCACGTACTGGCTCGACCAGCCGGACAGCTCCGAGATCTCCTCGGCCGTCATCTTCTCCACGACGTACCGATCGGCCAACCACTTCGCCGTCAGTTGGCTGCGCTGCTCCACCGCTGCTGGTTGCACGGGTTTTGACCCATGTGGTGTCGAACGCATGGCAGACAAGGTAGGGGAACGCGAATGCGACGTCTCTACGCTCGGGTGAGCTATCGCCCGGAGGCTGACCAACATCGGCCTCTGGACCTGCGCGGGCGTGGACACCTCGGCGCGCTGGCCGTTATCGCTCAGGCCGTCGTTGTCCGTGTCCTCCCGTATCGTCCTAATTTGATCGCTTGAGCTTCGCTGCTTTGCATCTGTGGCCGGGCAGTCGAGAAGAAAAGCGCAATTCGAGGGGTGTGTGGGGACCAGCGGGGGGATCTGACACTGGCCGGCACACCGGAAGGCTGACTATGACAGTGGAGTCGCTGGCGACCCGCTACGGTCGGTCAGCTCTGGACGCCCTGCGTCGGCTGGTTGCGGCGGGAAAGGCCGACGACCCGCTGGCCTCATTGACCGTGTTGGTGCCCAACAACATTGCGGGTCTGTTCGTTCGGCGGCACCTTGCCCACGGACTCGCCGACGGCCACCCCGGAATCGCCGGGGTCGTCATCTCCACCCTGCCGCGGCTCGCCGAACAGCTGGCAGCGGCATCGTTGCACCCTCGCACTCCAGCGACGGCGACGGTGGTGGCCGCGGCGCGGCGGTCGGTCCTGGACGGCTCGCCCGGCGTGTTCGCGGCGGTTGCCGATCACCCCGCGACCATCCGCGCGCCTACTGCCGCACATCGGGAAGCTGCGTGATCTGTCGGATGCCGCCCTGGACGCGATCGCATCCGCCGGCCCGCTGCACGTCAGCCTGATCGACCTGCACCGAACGGCGTCGGCCCGTGTTGCCCGCACGTGGTACGACCAGGCGGATCTATTGACCGAGGCTGCCAGGTTGATAATGGACCAGCCGGCGCAGGTGAACCGGTGGGGCCGCATCGTGTTGTACCTGCCACAGCGGCTCACTCACGCCGAGCTCCGGTTCGCCCGCACGTTGGCCGCTCACACTGAGGTGACGGTGTTGGCGGGCCTCACCGGCGACCAGAGGGCGGACGCCGCGGTCCGCGGTGTAACCCCGGCCTTGAAGTTGGCATCCGGCAACGATCTAGTCGTCGGCGGACTACTTCTTCCGTTGCTGCAGAGCAGATGCAGCCACAGCCTTCTCGGTCTTCGTGCTCTTCGAACTCGACAGAACCTTCGAGGCTTTGGCGGCAACCGCCTTGCTGGTTCGCCCACCCTTCGCCATACCCATCACCTCCCCAAGGCAGTCGAACGTACGTTTGATGGCAAGAATACCTCGTCGGTCTGACAGAGCCTGCGAAATCGTCAGCCGACCGGTATCCATTGCCCTTTCTCAGTGGGCGTTCGTGTTGCACGGTGGGAGGGGTGGCTTCAGCTGATAAGACGTCGAGGTGGACATCCCCTCGACGGCCGTGCAGCTGGTAGCCGCCTTGCTGCTTGTCCTGCCAGGGGTCGTCTACCAGGTCGCCAGAAGTCGGCTGCGCGGGCCCAACCCTGACGACGCGTCCGCCACGAATCGCGTCCTCAGGGCGCTTGGGTTCAGCGCCGGACTCAACGCGACCTACCTGCTCCTTCTAGGGCCCCAACTTCTCGACCTGGCAAGAGACTCAGCAGGGCAGCTGAGCTGGGAAGGTATCAGCGTCAACGCGCGGTACGTAGGCTGGGTTGCGCTCCTACTGCTCATCATTGTTCCGATCTCGGCTGCGGGGCTCGGCACACTGATGACCGTATTCGGCCCTCGACTGCGAACCTTCAGCTGGCTTGCTTGGGTCCCCCGCATCTCGTACAACCCGACACCCCGCGCCTGGGATTATGCGTTTCGTGACGCACCTGCCTGCTACGTCAGACTGCTCATGACTGATGGCTCGTGGCTGGGTGGGTGGTACGGATCGAAGTCCTTCGTCTCGAGCTACCCGGAACCCCGTGAGATCTTCATTGAGAAGGCCTGGTCGATGACCACTGACGGAACCTTCGACACCGAGCAGCCACAGACCATCGGGATGTTCGTCCGATGTGACGATGTTCGGTCCATCGAGCTCGTAGCCAGTCAGGAGTAGATCGTGGACTATGGACGTTAACCAGGGAGTGACCGGAGGGACGTGCTGATGCCAGCATCGCAGCAGACACCCACAAGCGGGGGTGGGACTTCCACTCGTGGGGCGGCTGGCTGGATCGCGCCTCGAAGCGGTGGTTACAGCGCCAAGTCAGACCCGGCTCGGGCGATCAAGCCAAAGCAACCCCCTGCGGGTCGTGGCGCGTCCTCGGCTAGCAAGACGTCATCGAGAGCGTCGTGACTCGCGCAGGGGCGACCGATGGGCAAAAGGTCCCCGCCTCGTCATACGAGGAGAAGGGCTATCAACCAGCATCGGCACCGGTGACGCCTCCGCCACCACCACCTGGACCAGGTGCGTCGTCCACGGCCCGACCGACCACCAACTAGATTCCACCGTGGCCTAGTGCGATCGGTGGATTCGGAAGTAGTAGTGATGGCTGACGAGCCACCGTCGACGATCCCCGACTGGGCCAAGACCTCGCGCCGGGCGAATGGCCGCGGTCGGGCGTTGATCGCCGTCGCCCTGCAACACGCTCGGCTCGCGCTGACACGACCGGTACTGGCCAATTCGCTTGGATCACCGGACCTGCTCGTCAGCGTTGATCGTCATGTAGAGCGTCTCGGTCATCCAGTTGACAACGAGGTTGCGGAACTCCGGTTTGTCGAAGAACGCCTTCAGCAGTTCCTCGTTGGCTTCCTGACGGTCGATGATCATGCCTTCCAGCTTCGGTTCCAGGAATACTCCGAATTGCTGGATGTCGTTGTTCAGTGCAACGACTTTGATGTCCTTGTCCTGGCCGACGTGAGCGGATAACTGCTCGAAGAGGATCTGATCGGCTTCACCAAGTTCCATGCCGAATCGCTCGTTTAGGGCGCTGATCAGTTCCGACAGCGGCGCGGTCGGCTCGAGGACCTCCTTGCCGCGGCCTTCGCCCGGCCCGGTGAGTGGGTCTTCGGATCCTGCGTCGAGGGAAAGGATCTGGTCGGCAGCCTTCAGTTCCGTCCGCAGGTGAGTGAGGACAACCGCGCCGTCGAGGTCGACCGCCCCGCCCGATTCGTTGCGGGGGAGCTTCTGGATCAGGTATTTGGCGTAGTAGTAGAGTTTCTCGAGTTCCTTGTCGGAGAACGGCACGATCTGCGCGAGGAACGCGTACGCGCGGGTGAAGTCCCGGATTGCGGTGCGGAAGTCCTCGCGCTCGTCGTCGGTGTCGAGGGCGTGCCAGCGTTCCACGGCCGGATCGATCGCTGCGTTGAGCTTCCCGGTGCCGGCGTGCCCGCCCTGCAGGATGGCCATGACCCCGGCTTCGACCTCTGTCGGGACCAGGATCGCCGCTTCGTCGATCCGTTGCTTGAGGTTGAACAGAATGTTGGGGTCGGTTGGTGTGGCGGTGGTCTCGGAGAAGAACGGTTCGAATGCCTCGATGATGTCGTCGGCCTCGTTCTCGAAGTCAAGGACGAACGTGTCTTCCTTGCCTGGAGCGATCCTGTTCAGCCGCGACAACGTCTGCACTGCTTTGACATCGGCCAGCTTCTTGGCCACGTACATGGTGTGCAGCAGCGGTTGGTCGAATCCTGTTTGGTACTTCTCCGCGACCACCAGCACCTGATACTCATCGGTGCCGAACTTCTCCGGCAGCATGGTCTCGGAGAACCCGTTGAGCAGGCCCTCCCGGTACTCCACCTCGGGGATGTCGGGGTCGACGACAGTTCCGGAGAACGCCACCAATGCCCGCAGCGACTGCTCGCCCTTGTGGTACCCCTTCTTCTCGATGTAGGCCTTGATCGCCAGGTAGTAGCGCACCGCGTGCAGTCGCGACGCGGTCACCACCATCGCCTTCGCGTGGCCCCCGATCTTGTTCGCAGTGTGCGCCTTGAAGTGCTCAACGATTACTTCGGCGCGCTGGCCGATGTTGGTGGGATGTAGCGACACCCATCTCGCCAGCGCTGACGCTGCCTTGCCTTTGGGCAGTTCCGGGTCGTCGCCGCCGAGGCCGTTGGCGAGCCTGTAGTAGGTCTTGTAGGTCGCGTAGTTGGCCAACACGTCGAGGATGAAGCCCTCTTCGATGGCCTGCCGCATCGAGTACAGGTGGAACGGCCGGTTCGGCTGATCCGGTTCGGCGGGTTGTTCCCCGAACAACATGAGGGTCCGGTGCTTCGGGGTGGCGGTGAACGCGAAAAACGACAGGTTCCCCTGCTTCCCCCGCGCGGCAGTCGACTTCTCTAGCAGGTCAGCAAGCTGGTCCTGGGCATCCTGGGTGCTGGCCTCACTTTGTCCGTCGGCCTTTTCTGCGGCCGTCAGTGCGGCGTCCCCGGTCTGTCCGGATAGCACGGCCTTGAGGTCCTTGACGGCTTCACCGGACTGCGAGGAATGTGCCTCGTCGACGACGACCGCAAATCTGGTGCCGGACAGCTTGGCGCCGAGCTCCGCGACGATCGGGAACTTCTGCAGCGTTGTGATGATGATCCGAGCATTGGTGCCACGGAGGGCTTCGCGGAGTTGAGCGGAGTTCTGGTCGATCTTCACGATGGAACCCGGTACATGGTCGAAGGACGCCACGGTGTCCCGCAGCTGCTTGTCGAGGACCCGCCGGTCGGTGACCACCACGACCTTGTGGAACACAGGCTCGTTGGTGCTGAGCCCCGCCGCCTGGACCGCCGTGCTCAGCTCATATGGGTTGGCTGGAGTGTGCAGGGTTGACAGTCGGTGGACGAGCCACGCAATGGTGTTGGACTTCCCAGATCCGGCCGAGTGCTGGATCAGCTTGTTGTTGCCCGGCCCCTGTACGCGAGCGACGGTGAGCAGCCGACCGACGGCGTCCCATTGGTGGTAGCGGGGGAACACGGTCAGGGACTGCCCGGTGGGCTTGCCGGTCCTGTCCCGCAGGTTCTCGAAGTGGACGAAGCTGCCGAGGATGTCCAGCCAGGCGTCCCGCTGCCACACCTGCTCCCACAGGTACGCGGTGCGTGCGCCGTTCGGGTTCAGCGGGTTACCGCGGCCGCCGTCGACACCTGGACCGTTGGAGCCCTGATTGAACGGCAGGAACACCGTTCCAGGACCGGACAGTCTTGTGGTCATATAGACGGTGTCCTGATCCACCGCGAAATGCACCACCGTGCGGGCCCGGAAGATCAGGTCCTTCGGGTTCCGGTCATGCCGGTACTGGTGGATCGCGTGCTCGACGCTCTGGCCGGCGGTCTGCGCCTTCAGCTCGGCCGTGGCGATCGGCAGGCCGTTCAGCGACAGCAGAAGGTCGATCTCATCGCCGGGGTTGGACTCTGAATGCGCCACCTGCCGGGTCACCGTGACTCGATTAGCGTCGTACAGTTCCCGCAGTTCGGGTGTCAGGTCGTGTGCCGGCGCGAAGAACGCCAGCCGGATCGTGACGCCGAGATCCGTCACGCTCTTGCGCAGCACGCTGATGGCGCCGCGCGCATCCAGTTCCTTCACCAACCGCTGGGTGAACTTCGTCCTCGCCAGCTCCGGCGAGCCGTGCATCGATACCAGTTTCGCCCACTCATCCGACTGAGTGGCACCGATGAACGCAAACAGCTCCACGGGATCGACGCCGGTGTGACGGTCGTAGTGCGACGCGGTGCCTGCCTGCCAGCCGTGGTCTGCGAGGTGCTCGACGATCGACGATTCGAACGCGACTTCCAGATGCGCCTTCGCCGCACTCACGACGTCGCACCAGCCAAGGCGCGGGTCGAGGCCGAGCTGACATCGAACTCGCCCGTCACCGCCGTCGTGATCAGGGAACGCTTGCGCTCTTGAAGGAGGGAGGCGCGGCGATCCAATCCGAGTGCAACGACGTCATTGGCGTGGCGCAGTTCATCCAGCTCAACGCATATGACGTCTTGGACGTCAATGGGCGGCACAATGACCTTGACGTCCTTGATCCCGCCTTCGAGGTGAGGGTGGAGCGCGCCGGTCGCGCGACTTAATAACGACTGGAAGCCGAGCGGGCTACGCAAGTACGCAGCGATGTAGCGGCCGCTCACGATGGATGGCTGAACTCGGGCGATGAGAAGTGCGTGACAGCTTGCGGGCCCGAAGTCGGCAGGGACTACTGCGACTTGCCCGATCGCTCCAGTCTGCACGATCAGCACGTCTTCGGCTCTCAGACTTATTCGAGGTCGTTCCCTGTGCCATTGAGTCGAGACATAGAACGGGCGCCGCTCGAAATCGATCGTCCCGTTCTTGATATGCACTGATTGTATATAACGGATGCCATCGTCTTGCAGGATGTCGCGGGTGGGTCCCACATAACCGTTGGTCAGCTGTTTGAGCACCTGTGAAAAGTGAATTACCCTCCATCCGGCAGGAAGACCGCTCGTCCAATCGTCGTCGAGCTGGTCTGGCAGCCGCAAACCGTGCCGACCCATTAAACCGTCGAGCAGCGCGAGATCCCTTGATGCAAAGAGCTCTTGTTGACTGTGCGTGAGCGCGATGGCCTGGTCGATGCGGACGACCTGATCGTCAAGGAACGCCGCGATCCGCCGCTGCTCATCGAGTGGTGGCAAGTGTACGGGTAGACGACGCAAGCTTTCGGCGCCTAGATGTTTGATGTTCGCTCCACTGGCTACCGCCGCAATCTGACCAGAGGCATGAGCATGTCGCGCCCACCAGTACAAGAAGCGCCCGTCTGAAACTCCAGCGCGAGGACG
>JBBQJM010000101.1:0-10310 GCA_038325895.1 Mycobacteriales bacterium | reverse complement strand
CATTCCAAGAAGCGCGACTCGAGCGCGATCAGCAAGCACTACGACGTGTCGAACGCCTTCTACGAGATGGTGCTCGGCCCGTCGATGACCTACACCTGCGCGGTCTTCCCGACCGCGGATGCCACCCTCGAGCAGGCGCAGGAGGCCAAGCACGCACTGGTCTTCGACAAACTGGGCCTCAAGGCCGGCGATCGACTGCTGGACGTCGGATGCGGGTGGGGAGAAATGGCACGGTACGCCGCCCGCCGCGGTGTTCGGGTGCTGGCCGTGACGCTGTCCAAGCAGCAGGCGGAATGGGCGCAGAAGGCCATCGACCAGGAGGGTCTGCACCACCTCGCCGAGGTGCGGCACCAGGACTACCGCGATGTCACCGGGACCGGTTTCGACGCGGTGTCCTCCATCGGGCTGACCGAACACATCGGGGTGAAGAACTATCCGTCGTATTTCACGTTCTTGCAGAACAAGCTGCGTCCCGGCGGTCGGCTGCTCAACCACAGCATCACCCGGCCGTCCAACTCCAGCAGGTACAAGACCCAGGCCTTCATCGACCGGTATGTGTTCCCCGACGGAGAGATCACCGGATCGGGCCGGATCATCATGTCGATGCAGGAGGTCGGTTTCGACGTCCGGCATGCGGAGAACATTCGGGAGCACTACGCACTCACCCTGCGGGACTGGTGCGCGAACCTCAAGGAGCATTGGGACGCCTGCGTGCAGGATGTCGGGATCGGCACCGCCAGAGTGTGGGGTCTCTACATGGCCGCCTCCCGACTGAGTTTCGAGCGCAACGAGATCCAGCTGCACCAGGTGCTCGCGGTCAAACCAGGGCTGAAGGGCGACTCCGAGGTCCCGCTGCGCCCCTGGTGGTCCGGCTGAACTAGCTGATGCGGGCCGGCCCCACTCTGACGCGGGCCGCCCCGCATCGACGCCGGGCCGGCCCCACCCTGCCCCTTTTTGGCGCGGATCAACTTCGCCGACGCGCATCAACGTGCCGTGTTCTGTGACGGCTGTGACAGGAGTCAACGATTTCGTCCGCGCGTCTGCGGCGTAGCCGTGATCCGCCATACCCGGAGTCCTTCAGGTGAATCCACCGAGGGGTCGCGAGGAGTATTCCCGACGATGCCCTGGTGCTCCGACTCACCGAGCAGTACCCAGCCGCTCGGCCCTGAAGAGGACTCGCCATGACCGACTTCGTGCTCACCGCCCTGGCCGTCGCAGGCGCCTACTGGTTCGGCCACCCGGGCAAGGTCAGGAACCCAGGCCTCTTTCCTCGGACGATCGAGGTCTTCGACTACCGAACATGCCCGGAATGCGATCAGAAACTCCCGGGTTCCCAGACCGACATCCAGGCGCACGGCTTGCGGCATCGACTCACGGTCCGGCCGTGAATCCGCGTCCGGCCGCTGCCAGCAGCGCCACAACGCGTTGACCCAACCGCCGGCTCGGGGCTGCTGCAGGCCCCGGGCCCGGACGGTCGGAGTTGATCAGCGTGCGGACACCCGCACCACGGTGTAGGTCGTGTTGGGCGTCGGATGCGTGCTGAACCGAGCATTGACCGCGTAGAGGAACGGCCCGAATCCGGCGACCCTCGTCGGGACGTCGAAGTTCGCGTTCGTGATCGGCCTGGTGAGCGTTCCCGAGCGGTACGACCGATCGAGCCGGACCACCGCGATCTCATTGTTCTGGTTGCGGACGACGTACAAGGTGTTGCCGCGGCGTAGCAGGCCGTCCCCGTTGGTCAACGTCGCCCCATGCAGGTCGCCCTCCTTCGTCACCCCGGTCTTCGGACACCGCGAACCTCGCCGCCGGTGAGCGCGAGCGCCCCCGCCACCTTCACCGCCACCTTCACCGCCACCGCCACCGCCACCGCCACCGCCACCGCCACCGCCACCGCCACCGCACCGTGAGCGCGATTCTCCGCATGTGCCAGACCTCCTCGTGTCGTCGATCAGGGTGGTGGGTGCGGCCGTCACCATCGGTGCTCGACCGGACACCCATCTGTTCAACACCGTCCGCGGCGATCGGGTTCGGTCCACTCCGATACCCGTGGCGTGTCGGCCTTGATCGGCGACATGGTCAGGCGTAGGAGGGAGCTATGCGTCGCGTATTGGTCTCCTCCAGCAGCTTGGCGTCGGTCGGTTTCGACCCGACCACCAACGAACTCGAAATCGAGTTCCGCAGCGGCGATGTCTACCGGTACTCGGTGCCGCGCCGCGTCTACCGGGAACTGATGGCGTCGGACAGCATGGGATCGTATTTCGCCCGCCGGATCCGTCCCGCGCATCGTGGGTGGAAGGTCGCGGCGTGACCACGTCCCCGGCGCGCCGGTGACTCGTCAGCGCGTGGTGGAATCGCGGGCCGGCGTCGACCTGACCAACCTCGACCAACCCCTCGTCGGCGGCGGCGAGCAGGCGACGAAGCGCGAGCTTGTCGACTACCTGGACACCGTCCACGACCGCATCATCCCGGTGCTGGCGGGAAGGCCGCTGTCGGTGATCCGGGTGCGGCCCGGCCAGCCGCCGTTCATGCAGAAGAACGTGCCGAAGTACACCCCGGATTGGGTGCGGACGACCACGGTCTGGGCCGAGGCGTCACGGCGCGAGATCTCCTACGCGCTCTGCGACGACCGCCGGACGTTGCTGTGGTTCGCGAACCAGCGCGCGGTCGAGTACCACCCGACCCTGGCGCTGGCCGGGACACACCACCCAACGCATCTGGTGCTCGACCTGGACCCACCGCCGGGTGCTGACTTCGCCGTGGTGGTCGCGACGGCCCGCCTGGTGGAGCAAGCACTCGCGGACACGGGCCTGGCGGGTGCCGCAAAAACCAGTGGTGCCAAGGGGTTACACATCTTCGTGCCGCTTGACGAGCATGTCGGGGTCGAAGAGGTCGCCGCGGCGACCCGGGCGATCGCCGCGAGAGCCGTGCGGCTCGATCCGGAGATCGCCACCACCGAATACATCGTCAAGGACCGCGGCGGGAAGGTGTTCGTCGATTCCACCCGGGCCGGCGGTGCGACGGTGGTGGCGGCCTACAGTCCCCGGATCCGGCCCGGCGTTCCGGTGTCGTTTCCCTTGGCCTGGGACCAGCTCGACGAGGTGACACCCACCGATTTCACCATCCGCACCGGGGCCGGTCTACTGGGCGATCGGGATCCGTGGCGGGAGTTGATGCCGACGGCGCAGACCCTGCCCGATGACCTCGTCGAAGAGGGCAGGGCGATTCCGATTGCGCGGGTCCAGGCCATGCACGAGGGAAAACGGCGGGCGCGCGCCCGCCGACAGTAGGCGAAAATGCGCTGGCGGGACAGCGGAAACGGTCATCCGTGCGGTGATACTGGAAGTGACCGCAGCCGGAGCCGACAAGCCTTGCGGATGAGAGACTCTCGGTGCGCACGTGGGATTCGCCCGACTGCACCGTCGCGCGCCCGGAAGCGTCGATGTCACCAGCGGTTTCGCCCAGTGTCGCGGCTTTGAACCGGAGGGCACCGTCTGGGATTCCCCAGCCTTCACCGTCACGCGGGTGAACGCGACCAGGCGCTGCGGCGGGGTCACCTTGTCGGTGACCGGTTGTTTGACGTACACCAGGACGATGTCTGTGTCGTCCACCAACCCGGCGTTCTTGACGTTCAACCGCACCGAAACCGAACCGTTGGCCGAGACGGTGTCGGAAACGCTGAGGTCGCTGTGCTCGAAGGTGGTGTAGGACAAGCCGAATCCGAACGGATACAAGGGGTTGTCGGCATGGCCCGGGCATGATCCGGTGCCGGGCAGCTGGTCGAAGAACTTGGCTGATCGCCCAGCGGGGAGGGCGCTAGGCCATGATCACACCGTCGGCGGTTGCGGCAGGCCCGAGGCCCACCGGCCGTCCCGCGAGGACCACGACGATGACCGGTTTGCCGGTGGCCTGCGGGCCGAGGGCTCCTTCAGTTCTCGACCAGTCGCCGCGGGACCACGGTCACCATGAACGGCGCGGGCACAACCACAGCGTCGTCTCCTGATCCCTGCGCCCCCAACACGTACACACCGTCGGTGAGGTCGTAGATCTCGATGGACGGCACGGCCGGATCGACGATCCAGTACTGCCCGATGCCACCTTCGGCGTATCGCGACAGCTTGATCATGCGGTCGATCCGCGCGGTCCCCGGCGACAGTACTTCGACCACCAGCGAAGGCGGCTCAGTGATCCTCTTCTCGCCGATCCGATCCCGGCGAACGACCATCAGGTCGGGCTCCAGAGATGTCCGGCCGTCGGGCTGCCAGTCCAGCGGAGCGACGAACACCTTGTGGTCCGGTGGACATACCTCTCGCAGCAGCACCGCCAACTCAAGGATCGCCCCTTGGTGTCGCGGGGTCGGCGAGGGTGTCACGAGGAGTGTCCCGTCGAAGATCTCGTATCGTAACCCGTTGTCGGGTAGGGTTTCCAGAGCCTCGACGGTCCATTCACCGCTGATGCGATCGGGCCATCGGCCCGTCTCAACTGGCACAGCCATACCGACCATGATCCTCCATTCACGATCCTCACACGAGCCAGGATGCCCCAAACTGCCGTGGATCAGGAGTTGTCCACATTGCATGCACAATCGTCGGGCTCGAGCCCGAAGACGACGGTCGCGGCCAGGATCACCCAGCTTTCGGGTCGTCGCGCCCGCCGTTGGCGGTGAGCACCGCCAAGGCGATCAGGTCCTTGGCACGGAGACCTGGCCACCGTGCAGTTGGCGGCGCCATTGGGCCGGTACCGCGGAGGCGCCCCACCGGGCGCCGAGCAACCCTCCGGCAATGGCGGCAGTGGTGTCGGTGTCGCCGCCCGCGCGAACGGCCATCTCCAGTGCGGCCTGCAGGTGTCGAGCATCGCCTCGGTCGATGTGCGTCATGGACCACCAGGCCGTCTGCAGTGCGTGCACGACCCAACCATTGTTCGGAAAGTCCTGCGGTGAGCCGGTTTCCGCTTGGTCCAGCAACGGACCCCAGAACGCGGATACGTCCGGATCGGCGACATCCAGGAATCCGCGGACTCCGTCGAAGGCGCCGTGCAGCACGGCGTAACGAATCGCGTACGACCACAATTGGCAGGCCTGACCGGCGCGCAGGTCGGCGTGGGTCAGGCTGCTCACTTGCACGGCTGCGTCAATACACGCGGAAGAGTCGTCCAGGTAGGCGATGCCGATCGCTGACGTGCGCATCAGGGATCGGGATCCGTTGCCGCCCTTGCGCCCTGGGACGTTGCATGCCGTCGCCTGCATCTGGGCGGCGGTGCCGTCGCGCATGGCAAGTACCGAGCAGGTCTGATTCCCGATGTCCTTGGGGGCAGAGTCGTACCAGTCGACGAATCCCGCCGCGACGGCGTCGAGGCCCTCGGTAGTGCGCACGTCGAGACCGGTGGCGGTGACGCGGGCGATCGCCAGCGCCATCGAGGTGTCGTCGGTCCACTCCCCTGGTTCGAATCCGAACGCCCCGCCGCCAGTCATCGAGATGGCAGTCTGCGCGTCGGGATAACTGAACTCGTACCCGGCGCCGAGGGCGTCGCCGGCGGCGGTGGCCAGCAGCACCCCCGCCGCCCGATCTGCCTGCGCTGACGTCAACTTCATGCGCCCACCGCCTCATGGTCGATCACCGAAGCATGCAGAACCCGGTGGGCGTCGGCAAGGCCACGAAGCTCCAAGGGTCCATGCGCTGCGTGAATTGATTGTCCTGATGCGGATATTTGACGACGACGGACGTGCAGTTGTTCGACGAGTCCGATGAATTCGGGGCGAGGTAACCGTAGGTAGCTCGATCAGGTCGCCCGGCGGCCTCCCGCGCTGCGGCTGCAAGGATCCGGGGCCAGGCCGACGCCAGCAGCTTCTCGTCGGCGAAACAATTCGAGCAGGGCAGGCCGTCCGCCGAGCCCGATCAGCACCCCGGATTGTCCCGGCAACGCAGCGCCGTCACCTCGAGGTGCCCGACCTGCGGTGACGCAAGCTCGGCAACCACGAGCGTGTCCGCGCTGCCGAGGACGACGGGTGGCCCGTCCGACAGCTCCTGCCAGATCGGAAAGATGGTCAATGGGCCGCGCTGCTCGCCGCGGCCAACATGGAGCTTCATCATCTGGGGGTCCTGTTCGGGTCCTGACGCCTGACTTAGCGCCTTGCTGCCCTAAGTCTAAGCGCAAGTTCACGCTATGCTGCTTCGGTGGCAACGTCATCTGCATCACAGCCCAGGAAGCTGACCGACTACCCGCGGCCATCCGTGGCGGTCGACGTCGCGGTTCTGACGGTTCGCAACGACGTGCTGCACGTCGTGGTTGTCCGGCACCGGCTCGGCGGGCTGGCCCTCCCCGGCACCTTCCTCCATCCTGGCGAGTTGCTGGCCGAGGCCGCCGCGCGTGCGCTCAAGGAGAAGGCCGGCCTTGCTGACGTGGAATTCACCCAACTCCACGTTTTCGATGCCCTCGACCGTGACGAGCGAGGGTGGGTGCTGTCGGTGGGACACAGCGCTGCCCTTGCGTCCGAAAGGATTCCGGACAACGCAACGCTGGTGCCGGTGGTGGACGGCATGCCCGGTGACGCATTGATGTTCGATCACGACGAGATCGTGCGGCTCGCGGTCGCGGTGCTCCGCCGCCAGTACAGCCGAAAGATCGATCCGGCGGGACTGTTGAACGGGCCGTTCACCGTGCTGCAACTGCGGCGGATCTATCAGGCGGTGTACGGGCACGCGCTGATGAAGGACACGTTCCGCCGCATCGTCGCGCCGCACCTGGTTGCGACCGGCGAGTTGGCCAACGATTTCGGCAGGCCTGCGGAGTTGTTCCGTAAGATCCCAGGATCATTATTGCCCGCCAGCGCTTGGGCGATTTTCGTGGATCCGCGAGGACGCTGACGACCGCATCGAAACCGGAACGCATATTGATTGCTTCTGGTGAAACCAGGTCCGGGCAGAATGATGAGGGTGCAACGGGTATCGAATCCAGGGCGACTCTACCGAATGGGGTAGCGCTGGGCGTAACGAGTCGGCGGCTCGCCAACCATGGCGGCGAAATCACGGGTGAAATGGGCCTGGTCGGCGTAGCCGAGTTCGGCGGCGAGCCCGGCCCAATCGACCGCAGTTCCCGCCGCCATTCGTCGTTTCACCTCATTCAGACGGTAGTACCGGATGACCCATTTCGGTCCGACACCCACGTGCTCGGCGAAGAGCCGCTGCAAGGCCCGCACGCTGAGTCCGGAGCGGTCGGCGAGGGTGTCCGCGCGGGTGATGTCGGGCTCTCCGGAAACTCGCGCCACGATCCCGGCAACCGCTGTCGCGGTGGAGTCGGGGGCAGGCACGTGCGTCAGCAGGAAGTGCTCGATCACATGGGCCAGCTCGGTCTCATCGGTTGCGCAGGCCATCGCCTTTTCAGGCAGGTCAAACCCGAACACTGCGCGCCCAGGGATCGACCGGCCAGTGAGCGTGGAGACGGGAGCCTTGAGTAATGGCCGGAAACACCCCGGCCGGAAGGCCACGCCGAACGCCCGTCCAATCCCGTCGAGCAACCGGAAGGTACGGCGCCGGGCGACCCCGCGCACGACGGGCGCGGCGCCGTTGACGAACGACAGGTGGACGTTGAGTGATGGAACGATGAGTTGGCGAAACGCCGGCTGGCCTCGCAAATCCCAAGCAGCGAGCCAGTACTGGGTGACGAACGGCGCCAGTTCCGGCCCGGGATCGCCGTACCAGTGGCGCTGGAAGTTCGACCAGGCGCCGCCGATCTCCCTCTCGTCACGGCGGGTCGAGACATGGGGCATGCCTGACAGAGTAGGCGTCGCGTTTGTTCAAGACACCGCGGTCGAGCGGTGGTTACCGTATGTCTGCGTTAGTTCAACGGACATGGGAGAAGCGTCATGCAAGGCTATTCGGTCATCCAGTTGGCTGCGATGCCGACCATTGCGATCGTGCGGAATATTCGCGACGACCAGCTCAACGTGGCGACGCCATGCGCGGAGTTCGACGTATGCGAGCTGATGGACCACCTGCTCTTCTGGGCGCCGGCGCTTCAGGGTGCTGCGCGGAAGGAACTCGTTGAGCCCCGCGATGTCAGTGGTGGGAGCAGTGAAGTGCCTGGCGACGAGCGGGTGGCGTTGATCGATCAGATCGAGCGCGTGGCCGAGGCATGGAGCGAACCGGGCGCATGGGAGGGCACGACGCGCATGGGCAGCCCGACAGAGCTCCCAGCATCAATGATTGGTGGAATGGTCCTTGGCGAGTTCGTGGTGCACGGTTGGGATCTGGCGCGGGCCACCGGGCAGGCCTGCGACTGGGACGGCGAGGTGCTGTCGTTTGTTTATCGGGAGTTGGAGCTGACGACCGAGCAGGGCCGAGCGATGGGCGTGTACGACGACCGGGTAGCGGTTCCCGACACCGCGCCCTTGCTGGACAAGATTCTCGGGCTGACCGGCCGGCATCCGGGATGGAGTGGCGCACGCGCGGGATGAGGGTTGTAGCGGCCCATGGAGTCGTACCCTGAGGCGATGACGAGAGTCCGCGCCGGTGCGCAGACAGCGCAGAATGCGCCTGATCTGCGGCGATCGCACCCCGACGATCGATCTCGGCCAGCACTGAACGGGGTACTGAACCTGCAACGCTTCGCCGGTAACGCCGCCATTGTGGCGCTGATCCGCCGGCCACCCCGCGGCGGTCCGTTGGCCCTCGTTCCTACAGCCGGACGGCCAGTCGTCGTTGCCCGGGACGCGGACTTCGGGTTGCGTGCGAAGGCCGGGATCTCCGGGTACGCCGGGCCTGCCGCGGATTATTGGCGGGCCAATCCCGGCGACACCCTGGAGGATTTCGCCAAGCACCTGATGACCGAGGCCAACAAGGAATTGGCGGCCAACGGCGTACCGGCGCTACCGGCTCCGACTTTCGGTTCACGCGGGCGCAATGCCGGCGGGTTTGCGCAGCACTCCTGGACGGTGCAGCTCGACGCCGCCCGAACCGCACAAGCCCCGCTGACCACCAAGATCGGCACCCTGGCGGTCGACCGCGTCGCGGAGGTCGCCAGCGTCTGCTTTCACGAGGCCAGGCATGCCGAGCAGATCTTCGCGGTCGCAAGGCTGGTGGCCGGCGAAGGCAAGGACGCCAAGGCCATCGCCGCCGAGGTTGACCTCCCCGAGCACATCGCCCAAGCGGCGCTGGCCGCGAAGGGGCCGATGCCGGGCGGCAAAGCCGTACTAGCCGAGATCAAGCTGTGGCGGGCGATCGGCCAGACCGGGAAACACAGCGACTACTGGGACTGGAACGAGGCATTCCGCGGGTTCGTCGCCAATGTCGTCGCCGGGTTTCCGTCGTCCTCCCCGTCCGGCGTCGACACGATCATCGCCACCCGCGACGCATTCGCCAGGACGCTCGCCGAATGGCAGAAGGACACGCTGCCATTCCTGGACCGGAAAATCACCGCATTGTCGAAAATGAAGCGGCCCGATCCTTCGGACGCCATTGTGCTGCGTGACCTCACGAAGATCAGGACCACCGCCCGGACGGTGATCAAGGCGGACACGACTCTTGGCACCGAGATCGCCCGGTTCCGGGCGCGGCAGGCAGACGCCAGAATGCCGATCACCGTTGCGCAGGCGCGCGGAATTCAGCAAACCTTCAAGCTGGACTGGCTCGGACTCGAAATCGCGGTGCGGAAACTGAGCCAGGTTGCCGACGCTGCGTACGAGGCATACCCACACGAGGCGGATGCCTATGCGACAGGGAAACTGGTGACGAAGGGTTTCCTCGATCGCGCGAAGACGCCGGCAACGACGCCGTAGTCGGGCAGAATCAATCACGTTCAGCACTTCTTTTTGCCTGTTCAAACGGCTATACTCGAACACATGTCGAGCGGCGAGGTCGGGAGCGGCGAGGCTGCGCTGTCCTCTGACGACCTCGCCCAATTCGTCGACCGACTCGCCGGCGTGAACGACACCGCCGCCGACGCCGAACTCATCGACCAAATCACCCAACTGGAAAGAATGAAATCCGCCTGCGCCGCCGCGCAAGCCAAACTCACCGTCGCCTTCGCCGCCGCCCACACCGCAGCGCAACCCGCCGGGCAGCAACGCAACACCAGCGTCCACCGCAGCATCGCCGCGCAAATCGGCCTGGCCCGCCGGGACTCCCCGGCCCGCGGCGGCCGACACCTCGGCCTCGCGAAAATCCTCCTGCTCGAAATGCCCAACCTGGACACCGCATTGACCGGCGGAGACATCACCGAATGGCGGGCCACCCTCATCGCCCGCGAAACAGCCTACCTCTCCGTCGCCGACCGGCGCCTCGTCGACGAGGAACTCGCCGGCCAACTCCCCGCCCTCA
>JBBQJM010000100.1:0-10388 GCA_038325895.1 Mycobacteriales bacterium | reverse complement strand
ATGACGGGGTGCCGTCGCTGACCACCGAGGGCTCGGTGGGTCCCTTCCCCGGCACGGATCCCGATGATCGACGTGGTGAAGGTCGGCGCCGGCGGGGGGTCGATCGCCTGGATGTCACCGGAGGGGTCGCTCAAGGTCGGTCCGAGCTCGGGCGGAGCGTCGGCTGGGGTGGTGGAGGCCAGGCCGGTGTTCTTCGAGAGTTGGTGTGACAGTGCGATCTACGATCGGGCACTGCTGGGATCCGGTGATGTGGTCTTCGGGGCCCGCGGTGGTGCAGGAGTTCGGGTCGACGGTTCCGATTCATCCCGGTTTCGTCGGCACGGTCGATCGGTTCGGGAATCTGTTGCTCACTCGGTCGTCGGAGGTGGCGTCGTGAGCGCGTCTGTCGAGAGTGCCGGTGCCGCTGCCGATCCTGTGCTGGTGGAGATCGTCAAGGGGACGCTGGCGTCTGTCGAGGTCGAGGTCAAGATGGCAATCGCCCGCACCTCACGATCGCCAATGATCCGCGACGCGCATGACTTCCGGGCCGGCATCCACGACGTCAGGATGCGGAAGTTGACCGGACGCTCGTATTCCGCTCTCGTGCAGCCGGTCGTCCGGGACTACCCGATCGGGTCGATGGTGGCCGGGGATGTGTTCTTCCACAGCGATGTCTACCTGTCCGAGGGCGGGATCGGGCACCTGCCGGATCTGTGTGTGACGGTGCCGGTGTTCCATCGCGGCGAGGTAGTGGGGTTCGTGCAGGCGTTCGGTCACCACGACGACATCGGCGGCACCGTGCCCGGCTCCATGCCCTCGCACACGACCAGCGTGTTCGAGGAGGGGCTGATGGTGCCGCCGATCCCGACTCTGGGCCGCCGGCGTACCGAACGAGGCCGCGCTGAAGATCATGACGCGGAATTCCCGAATGCCCGAATCGCACGCGGCCGATCTGGACGCGGAATGCTCGGCCTGCCTGATGGGCGCCAAACGGCTTGCCGACTTGTTCGATCGCTACGTGCGCGGGTCGGTGGAAGCCGCGTTTGAGGCGATCCTGCGGGCGACCACCCAGACCTACCGGACCGAGATCCTGTCCAGAACTCCTGACGGGCAGTACGTCTGGGAGGACTACGCCGAGCACGACGGCGTTGACGAGCCGAAACTGCACGCCCAGCGGATCACCCTGACCAAGGTCTCCGCCGGTGACGGGGTGACCGTTGCGCGCATCATGCTGGATTTCGCCGGTACGTCGCCGCAGGCGAGGGGGCCGATCAACCACGCCGCCAATTACTCCGGCGGGGTGTTACTGGCGAAATGGCTGGCGCCGATCCTGCGCAGTCTCGCGGACAGTCCGGAGCGGATGGCTGAGCTGGACGTCAACGAGGGAGTCGTCCCGTTGATCGAGATGCGTTTCCCAGCGCCGGGAACGCTTCTCACGCCGGTCTTTCCGGCACCGACCAACGCCCGGACGTTCGTCATCCTGCGGTTGCTCGGGGTGCTGGCCGGGGTACTCGCCAAGGCGGTGGAAGGCCGGATGCCGGCCGACCAGGAACCATTCGGTACACCGGCGTCTACGGCGCCGACAGTGACGGGGCGCCGTACCTGATGCGGGAGGTGCTCGGCGGAGGGTCCGGCGGCCGGTACTACCCCGACGGCGAGGACACCTCCACGTGGTGCCGGATCCGCGGAACCTGTCGACCGAGTTCAGCGAGTCCCGCTTCCCGTTCCTGGTCGAAAGGCTCGGACTGGCAGTGGATTCCGGGGGTGCGGGACGGTATCGGGGGGGTCTCGGCTATGAGAAGCACATCAGGATGCTGGTCGATGCGCACTTCATGTCGATTGCCGACCGGTCGATCCTGTCGTGCTGGGGCGTGCGGGCCGGTCGGCCGTTCAGCGTCACGATCGACCCCGGTGGCCCGAACGAGCGCGAGGTGGACGCGCTGGCCGACGCCGTCCACCCGTTTCGTGGACTCGATCTCCTTGTCGGACTCTTGGCGTTGATTGCCGCAATCGTGCTGGTGCTGCCCGTCGCGGCCGGCGAGGTGATCAGGATTCGGACCACCGGTGGAGGGGGTTGGGGGGATCCGCTGAGCCGGCCGGTCGAAGCTGTCCTGCGAGATGTGCGGTTGGGCATGGTGTCCGCTGCCGGCGCGTTGGCCGACTACGGCGTTGTGGTGACTGGAGTTCGCGATTCTTACGACATCGATCGTCCGGCCACTGTTGTTGCGCCGGCGGACCTCGCAGGGCAGGCCGCCGGACCCGCCGTTCCTCGACCGGGGGACGGGCGATGCGCTGCTGTCCGGTGGGCGCGTGGGGGCGGAACTCGACTGGTTGTGACTCAGGCTGGCCAATCGAGATGTCCACCTGCTGAGGGGATCTCAATGTCCTGGACCTCTGTCCGGCGGTGCTGAGCCCTGCCGGGGCAGGTGTTCCCGCGACTCGGCGCGACGTTTTCGACACGCTGCGGACGGAGATGGGTACGCGTTGGGCACGCCTTCTCCGTTGCGGCAGCGCCTGTCAGAAGGGCGGTGGTTCATCGGTCGGAGCGGTTGGTTAGTGAGGAATGGGCGGGGGCTGTTCCGTGGGCTGTTGCTGGCTGCGGGGAAATCGGTCGTGGGGGTCGGGTGGGGTTTCGTCGGGGTTGTAGGCGGCGATGAGGAAGTCGAGGTAGTCGTCATCGTCCAGATCGGCGGCGGTGGACTCGCTGCCGCCGAGGATGCCGCAGTCCAGGTCGGTGTCGTGGTCGGCGGCATCGGTGGTCGTGTCGGGATCGGCTGCGGCGCGGGCGGTTTCGTCGTCCTGGGTCGCGTCAGGGGTCGGTTGTGCCGGGGCAGGGGCGGTCGGGGGATCGGCCGGTCGCGATTCGGGTCCGCTCGTGGGAGCCGGTCGTTCGGCTGGGGCCGGTGTTTCGGGTCGCTCGTCAGTGACGGGTGGGGTTGGTGGTTCCCAGAGCGGAGTGGGCGGCCGGTGGCCGACCCGGCCGAGCGGGCTGGTCCATTGGTGGGTGCCGTCGGGCAGGCGGGTGTGGGTCCAGCCGCCGCCGTCTTTGGCTCGGTGGTGGTGCTGATCTGGTGCGGCGAGGTTGTCGGCGCTGGTGGTGCCGCCGGTGGCCTGTCCGGGCAGGTAGGGGTCGACGTGGTCGAGCTGGCCGCGGCGGGCGGGATGGGTGCAGCCGATGAAGGAGCACGTTTGTTCGCGGGTGATGACGAATTGGCGCAGGGT
Organism: Mycobacteriales bacterium; assembly: GCA_038325895.1. Taxonomy (GTDB): domain Bacteria; phylum Actinomycetota; class Actinomycetes; order Mycobacteriales; family Nakamurellaceae; genus Nakamurella. Next base: position 7,187 of record JBBQJM010000100.1, on the reverse strand, counting down.
GTCGGGTGGTTCGTAGCGGGTGCGGCCGTAGTCGAGCAGGGTGCCGGTCAGCGGGTCGGTGACCAGTCGGGTGAGGGTGCCGTCGGCGGCGATCATCCGTGCCTGGTCGGCCGTGATGGGGCCGTGGCCGTCGAGGTGGCAGGGGTGGTCGGCGCCGAGCAGGACGTCGTAGGGGATGGTGACCTGGATGTGGGGGCGGCGGCCCTGCCGGGTGGGCAGTGGTGTGCCGCCGGTGAGGTGGGCGGTGAGGGTGTCGTCGTGCAGGACGTGGTGGGCCAGGTCGGTGATGGCGTCGACGCGGCGGGCGCCCAGGGTGCGGTCGTCGTCGGGGGAGTCAGCGGTGTCGGCCAGGGCGGTGGCGGCTTCCCAGATGAGGGCGATGTCCTGGGCGGGTGCGGTGAGTTTGAGGGCGGCCATCCCGTCGGAGAGCATCCAGCGGGCCATGTGCCGGTCGCGGCGGGCGTTGTGGTGGCGCTCGGCGGCGCCGTCGGGGTCGTGGGCGATGATCTGCCGGTGGGCGCGGCGGCGGACCTGTTCGGGGTTCCAGCCTTTGGTGACGGTGTCGGGGGTGACGTCGGCGTCGACGGCGCGGGCGACGGCGGGTCGGCTGGTGGAGGTGGCGCGGATCATGGTGCGGGCGACGGTGTCGGTGATCTGCCCGTGGGCCAGGGCGGCCAGGGTGTGCGGGAGCCGGTCGGTCAGGGCGGTGGCGGTGGCGATGAGGGTGTCGGCGGCGGCGCCGGTGAGGTGCAGGGCCATGGACAGTTCCATGCCGAGCATGTCGGTCAGCCCCGGGTAGTCCTTGGAAAGGGCGGCGGTGTCGGCGTATTGCGCGGCTTGCAGGGAGGCGATGAGCCGGGCGCGGGCGGTCATGCCGTCGACGATGGCGGCGGCCCAGTGCACGCCGTCGCCGGGCCAGGGGCGCAGGCCTGGGCGGGTGGTGAGGCCGTCGGGCCGGTGGTGCAGGGCGGCGGCGAGGTCGGGGCCGGCGGGCAGGGTGGTCACGGCGCGGCGCCAGCCGGAGATGGCCAGGACTTCGCTGGCCCAGCGGGCTTCACCGGTGGTGACGCAGCGGGTCAACGCGTGGTCCACGTCCACCGGCAGCGGCCCGTCGGTGACACCGAGCGCAGCCCGAGCGGCGGCGAGTTTCGGGTCGGGACGGCCGGGCAGGATCAGCCGGGTGCCGGTCGTGAGGTCAGCGTCGGCACTCGATGCCTGGCCACGGCGCCCGCGGCGCTGGGGTTTCGATCCACTCGCAGTGGCGGTGCCGCGTCGGCTGCGGCGACCGGGGCCGGCGGTGCCCCCTCGCCCGGCGGGGATCGCCGACAGGGCGCGGTCCCGGGTGGACGGTCCGCCGCCGGGGAGCAGCACGGGCACGTCGACGGTCGGCGTGGTGCCGTGTGGCTGGGCGAGCTGCACCCGCTCACCGAACGCAACCCCGGGCTGGAACATGCCTCATCATACCAAGAGAAACGAACATATGTCTATAGCAGATTTCGGACCAATGTGCTCCAGCGAGTGGGGGTAAGTGCGTCGCCAGGCCCTGTCGCGCCGGGTCACAGGCATCGTTCAGTGCACCGCTGTGCGTGGGTTGGCCTCGGCGCGGCGCATACGAGATGTGGGTGCCACGGTGAGACCCAGTGAAATCGGTGGCGTGCTCAGCACTCCCGAAGGTCACCGTTGCAGGACCTCTGGTGGGCGTGGGGACCCAACTCAGTCCCGGGTTGGTGATCACGATCCGGCTCGGTTCCGCATTGACTGGCCCGGCATTTGACCTGGCCGGCCTGACCTGGCCGGCCTGACCTGGCCGGCCTGATGCCCGCCGACTTAGCAACTAGCCGCCTGTCAACACCCTCAGTGCCGGAATCCTGACGGCCCGCTGATCTTGGCAGCGGACGAGTCCGCATTCAGGTCCTTGACCGCGGACAGCAAATCCTTGAAGAACAGGTCCGCCAGATCCAGCGAGAACCCGTTGCGGACCACGACGCGCAGCACGGCGAGGTCCTCACGGTGCTCGGGGAACGTGTACGCCGGAACCTGCCAGCCGCGTTCGCGCAGCCGCCGAGACACCGCGAACACGTCCCATCCGGTCACCCCGGCCGAGGTGGTGAAGGCGAAGACCGGTAACTGGTCGCCCTTGGTGATCAAGGTGAATTCGTCCAGCGCGCCGATCTGCTCCGCCAACGACATCGCGACGTCACGAGCGGCCTGCTGCACAGCGGTGAAACCCTTGCGCCCCAACCGGAAGAAGTTGTAGTACTGCGCGACGACCTCGGCGCCCGGCCGGGAGAAGTTCAGCGCGAAGGTCGGCATGTTGCCGCCCAGGTAGTTCACGTTGAACACCAGTTCGTCGGGCAGGTGTGCCTTGTCCCGCCACAGCACCCAGCCCACGCCCGGATAGACCAGCCCGTACTTGTGGCCGGAGGTGTTGATCGAGGCCACCCGTGGCAGCCGAAAATCCCACTCGAGATCCGGGTCCAGGAACGGCGCGATCATTCCGCCGGAGGCGCCATCCACGTGCACCGGAATGTCCGGGCCGCCACCAGCAGCCAGCTTGTCCAGCGCCGCCGCGATCTCGGCAACCGGCTCGTAGCTGCCGTCGAAGGTCGATCCGAGAATCGCCACCACGCCGATGGTGTTCTCGTCACAGGCCGCCACCGCGCCTGGTGCCTCGAGATGAAACCGCTCACCTTCCATCGGGACAGTCCGCGGTTCGACATCCCAGTAGCGGCAGAACTTCTCCCAGCAGACCTGGACGTTGGCACCCATCACCAGGTTCGGCACGCGGGCCTTCAGATCGCCACCTTCGGCACGGACCTTGGCTTCCCAACGCCGCTTGAGTGCCATGCCGGCGAGCATGCAGGCCTCACTGGAGCCGGTCGTCGAACAACCGGTGGCATCGTTGGGGTCGGTGGCATGCCACAAATCGGCCAGGATCGCAACGCATCGCCGCTCGATCTCGGCGGTCTGCGGGTACTCGTCCTTGTCGATCATGTTCTTGTCCGCGCAGTCGGACATCAGGGTCAGCGCCTGCGGTTCCATCCACGTGGTGACGAAGGTCGCCAGGTTGAGCCGGGCACTGCCGTCCAGCAGCAACTCGTCCTTGATCAACTGATAGGCGACATCCGGCGGCACCGGGTCATCAGCCAGAGCGATCTCGGGCAGGTACACGTCGTCGCCGACGGCCGGGTTGGCCAGGGCGACCAGCGGGTTCGAATGGTGGGCGCGAGTTGGCTCGGAGGAACCGGTGTGCAAGGCCATGTGGCTGAGTATCACGCAGTGCGGAGCGCGCGGCTTCGTCCGGTCTGGGTGATCACCCGAGCGATGGCGGGGACGCAGGGGCAGATTCGCGCCTGGACGCCGCGCCCGCCGATTAGGCTCCGCCTCGTGGACGCCGGACACGAGTCAGTGGTGACGATCGCCATCACCTTGCCGATCGCCTTGCTCGCGGCTTACCTAGTGGGCCAGTGGGCCCGTTTGTTGCTGGGCAGGCGAGTCCGGCTGTCCACCGCAACCACCATCGTGCTGTCGGTGATCGGAATCTCGCTGGGCATGCTGATCGCCGGGCTGACCCGCAGCGACATCCGAGTGTGGAATCCGCTCGTCATCGTGCTGGCGGTCGGCATGACGACCGCGATCCTGGCCGTCTTCGCCGCGGTGGCCAGCCGGATGCAACGACCGGAACCGCGCGAACCCGTGCACGAACTGATCCGGCGAGGCGAATCGGACCGCCTGGAGTACAAGTCGACCGCGCGCTGGAACCTGCACACCGTGGCCCGCGACGACCGGATGGAAATGGTGATCGCGAAGGCGGTCGCCGGATTCCTGAACACCGACGGCGGCACGCTGCTCATCGGGGTGGATGACGGTGGCTCCGTGCTCGGCCTTGTCAATGACTTCTCCACGGTGCGCGGTGCTGACGCCGATCGATTCGAGCTCTGGCTGCGCGATTTCCTCACCACCACCCTCGGCCAGAACGCCGCAGCGACACCCGTCATCGACTTCACCCCGGTGACGGTCGACGGCGCCAAGACGTTCATCTGCCGGCTGACCTGCCCGGCGTCACCCAGTCCGGTGTTCGTCCGCCCGCAGAAGGGCAGCACGAGCCCGGAACTGTGGGTGCGGACCGGCAATTCGACCCGCCAGCTGAAGGTGGACCAGGCCGTCGACTACGTGATGCACCGCTGGCCGTTGGGCATAGGGCGGACAGTGTCCGCGCAGCTGCGAGCCGCCGTGCGGGGCTCGGGGGCGGATTAGTTGGGTCCGGGGGTGCTCTCTGGTGGCTCTGGGGTGGTGACGTGGGTTCGGCCCAGCGGAGCCGACCTGGCCGCGCCAACAGGTAGTGCGCGACGAGACCCCTCGGGATCTGGAGACGTGGTGATCAATACCTGCGGCCCTTTGATGTCGCTCTACGACACGGAAAGGCCTCGGGCGTTGATCATGCGCGGAGCTTGATGACGCTGGGCAGCTGAGCGGTGTGCTCTCGGGCGTCGGCGGGACGATGATCAGCGTGTGGGGACCGGCGGTGGTGCCCCGTGCCTGTAGAGGTCCCGGAGTGGTGATCATGCTGCGGAGGTCCGGCGGGGCGCAGAGCCTGCTTACCCCCAGCGCGGACCCACCGGACACGTCAGTACGCCCGCCACGTCAGTACGCCCGGCCACGTCAGTACGCCCGGCCACGTCAGTACGCCCGGCCACGTCAGTACGCCCGGCCACGTCAGTACGCCCGGCCACGTCAGCGCGCCCGGCCACGTCAGCGCGCCCGGCCACCCCCGGACCCCCGGCCACGTCAGCACCGGGGCCGACCGCCCCGTCAGTTCGACGCGGACTCGGCCCGGCCGGCGGCAAGAGACTCGGTGGCCGCGCCGTTGGTGGACAGCGCCCCGGACGAGGACTCCAAGTGCGCCCGCACGAACCAGTGGAACAGCTCCAGCTGGTGCAGGTGTCAGATCAGCATGTCGTTGCTGACGGGGTCCGGTTCCGAGGTGGCGTCCGCGGCCTCGCGATGGTCGGCGATGACGCCCTGGTAGACCAGATCGAGCGCGCCCAGGTGAGCGATCGCATCTGCCCGCAGCACCGAGTAGTCGTCCCAGGGGAGCGGTCCTTGACCAGGGTCCCGGGGGTGCCCAGCGGTGCGACGCCGAGCGTCGCGATCCGCTCCGCGCTTTCGTCGACCATCTCGCGGACGGCCTCCACCTGTGGGTCGAGCATGGTGTGTGCGCCGATGAAATGCGGGCCGACGACGTTCCAGTGAATGTGTTTGAGGGTCAGCGCCAGGTCTTTGAGTGCGTTCAGCCGATCCTGCAGAATGCCAGCGACCTCCGCACCCTGCTCGGTCGTCATCGACGGGACGGTGAACTTGGGAATCGAACTCGGTCGGGAAGTGGCCACGGTTGCCTCCTGTGTGCTGAGCGGCTTTCCCACGGGTGGGTGGGACGCACGTTCAGTACTCGGTCGCGCAAGCGGCCAACCACAGCGGTCAACCACAGCGGTCAACCACAGCGGCCACCCACAGCGCCTCACCAGCGCCAGCCACGGGCGCCGGGCCTCAGTGGCCGGTGGGAGGTTCTCCGGCGGTCGACCGCTGATCGCCCAGCGCCGACATCCCCGACGGGCTCAACACGATCCGGTTCCGGCGTGCCGCTGCCGGCACCGAACCATCGTGCCCCCGGGTCCGACCGTCGCGCGCAGCAACGGCGCCGCCTTCGTCCGAACCGCCGGGCCGGTCGCTACCCAGCGCGCGCTCCAGCGGCAGCGTGCAGATTACGACGACCAGCCAGAGGAGCTGCACGCTCCCCGCGAAGGCCAGCACGGATCCGCCGTCGACGTAGTCGCTGTCCCGCACGTTCATCAACGTCGCGGTCGGCGTGCACCAGATCGCCAGGCCGGTGGTCATCAGCACCGAGTACGAGACCACCTGGACGATCCGTGCCGTCAACGTGCGCTCCGAGCGTCCGTCGTCGCGCATCAACGCGGAGATGGCGCCGACCAGCCGCTGGGTCAGGATCACCATGGCCGGGAACACCCAGATGATGTGATGCACCCAGCTGACCGGGCTGACCAGTACCCCGACCAGTCCGGCCAGGGTCATCCCGGCGAGTTCGTCCCCCGCGAGCGCAGCGCGGCGCGCCCGCCAAAAGCCGACGACGGCGAGCGCACCGGCGAGCAGCAGCCATTCCAGGTGTCCCGGCGGCAGCGGGGAGGACAGCCGCGCGAGCAGCCCGTTGACCGACTGGTTCATGGTGGTGTCCAGGAAGCCGACCCTGGACGTCTCCCACATCAGGGACGTGAAGTAGCGCCAGGTCTCGGTGGGCGCGATGAGCGCGCTGGCCAGGGTGAAACCCACCGCGGCGCTCATCGCGGTGATCGCGGCGCGCCACCGGCCGACCACCAGCAGGTAGACGATGAAGATGCCAGGAGTGAGCTTGATCGCCGCGGCCAGCCCGATGCCGACACCGGTCCACTTGCTGCCGCGCCGTCCCAGCACCAGCAGGTCGAGGGCGACCAGCAGGCCGAGGTAGATGTTGATCTGACCGAAGGAGAACGTCTGCCGGAACGGCTCCAGGGTGAACGCCGCAGCAGTACACACGCCGACCAGACCGAACAACAGTGGCTTGGGCAGCCGGATCCGCTCCCGCAGCACGAGGTGGACGAACACAGCGCCGGCCGCGACGATCGCGACGAGCGAGGTCACCAGCACCACCGGGTAGGACAGCAGCCCCATCGGTGACATCAGGATCGCGGCCAACGGCGGGTAGGTGAATCCCAGCCGGATGTTGACCGGGTCCGGCTGCGAGTAGGAGAACAGGTCGTGCCCGGACTGCCACCAATTCACCGCGTCGTAGTACAGGCGCAGGTCGAACTGGCCGTGGTGCTGACCGATGCCCCAGTACAAGACCGTGGCGACGAACGCGGCAAGGGTCACCGGCAGGCCGACGACCACGATGCGGGTAGCCCTGGGCAAGGAATCCCACCAGCGAACGACCCTGATGGTGGCAACAGTCGGTTGATCGGCTCTCGTCACCGGATAATTATGGCAGCGCAACAATTCATTCGGAACGGACTTGACCATTCTGGTACATCACATCGGCAACTTCTTGACGCCCGGCTCACATCGTCACGCTGCCCCGGACGTGAATCACGGATGGCACCCGACCAGCGGCAAGCCCGGCCGGTTGGATTTGCCGG
>JBBQJM010000099.1:0-10402 GCA_038325895.1 Mycobacteriales bacterium | reverse complement strand
GGCCGCGACCAACGGGCACTGGAACGGGTCACGAGCCCGCAGGCCGACCCGGTTCAGGTAGCGGACGACGATCCCGTAGGAGGTGAAGAGCCCGACGTCGGTGTACGTCACGGAGCGAGTCCGGCAGAACTCGCGGACGATCGGCTGCGCGCGGCGCAGGGTGGGCCTCGGCATGCTCGGGAACAGATGGTGCTCGATCTGGAAATTGAGGCCGCCCAGCACGAACGTGACCGCGCGACCATCACCGACATTGCGCGACATCAAGACCTGGCGCCGGAAGAAATCGATCGACATGTCCTTGGGGACCAGCGGCATGCCCTTGTGGTTCGGGGCAAAGGAACAGCCCAGATAGACCCCGAACACCGACAGCTGCACGGCCAGGAAACCGAACGCCAGGCCCGGCGGCAGGAACAGGAACAGCAGCGCGAGATAGCCGAAGATCCGCACCGTGAGCAACGACAGCTCCAGCCACCGCCGCTTGACATGGCCGCGAGCGAGCAGCGTCCGCACACTCTGCTGGTGCAGGTTGATGCCCTCGAAGATCAGAACCGGGAAAAACCACCAGCCTTGATGCGCCGTCATGAAGGCCACCAGCCGGGACTGCTGCCGGCGCTCCGGCGGGTAGAACCGGACGACGGTGGGCGCGATGTCCGGGTCCTTGCCGATCTGGTTGGGTGCCGCGTGGTGCCGGGTGTGCTTTTTCGTCCACCACGTCGAACTCATGCCGACCAGCAATCCGCCGACCACCGAGGCGAGCATTTCGTTGGCCGGTCCCGAGGAAAAAATCTGCCGGTGCGCGGCGTCGTGACCCAGGAATCCGAATTGGGTCAGCACAATGCCGATTGCGGCCGCCAGGATGAGCTGGAACCAGGAATCACCCAGCAGGAAGAACCCGACCGCGATCGCGGCCAAAGCGGTGACCAGCAGCGAGATCTTCACCGCGTAGTACAGATATCGGCGGCGCATCAACCCATCCGCCTGCACCAGGCCGAGCAAGGCCGCGTAGTCGGAGGGTAGGGAATGACGCCCACGGACCGGGGACGGGGTAGCGATGGTCATGCGGACCTCATCAGCCAGGAAAAGGCACACCGGGCGACGAGAAGATACTCAACGGCGTGGCGGCCCGAAGGCGGCGACACCGGCCCCGGCCGGCTGTTACGGTCAGCGTCTTCCAGGTAACGCGACGACACCGGCGCTGTCAAGTCGAACTGCTGTCGAAGGGTCCGGAAACATCCCCTTCGCGCGGTACCGTGAGACGTGGAGTCCGATGACCTTCAGGCCAGATCAGATGAAGTTCTGGCCGGTTCCGATGACCTTCAAGCGAGCTTGGTGTCGTTGTCCCGCCTGTCCACCGGCACCTTGGTGCTGGAAGATCTCCTCATTCAGGTGGCCACCTTTGCCGCACAGGCCATTCCCGGTGCAGACGGTGCCGGCCTGACGATGATCGAGGACAATCGCGCAGACACCATCGTGGCCAGCGCGCCTTTCGTCCGGGAAATCGACGCGATCCAGTACGGGATCGGCGAGGGCCCGTGCATCAGCGCTGTCGCACAGCGCGCCACCGTCCGATCCGGGTCGCTCGGCGGCGAACCGCGCTGGCCCCGCTTCGGGCCGCGTGCGGGTCGGATGGGAGTGCACAGCGTCCTGTCGCTGCCGTTGCTCACCCCGGAGGGCGTCTTCGGCGCGATGAACGTCTACGCCTACAACAAGAACGCCTTCGACGACCAGGCGGCGCTGATCGGCGAGTTGTTCGCCGTGCCCGCGGCGATCGCCGTGCAGAACGCACAGGTGCTCGCGCAGGCCAGGCGAGTCGCGGCGACCCTGCAGGCGGCGCTGAACGCGCGGGCAGTGATCGATCAGGCCGTTGGCATTCTGATGAGCCGCGCCGGCTACTCGGCGGATGAGGCGTTCGACAGATTGCGCCACATGAGTCAGACGCAGAACACCAAACTGGCCGTGGTGGCGCGGTCCATCGTCGACGAGGCGGTACGGCGGGCGCGGTCCCGTCACACAGGGGGTTCCCCCGGGGCGTAACGGTCGGGCAGAACGGGGCAAATGCGACGGACCCCGATCCGCCGTCGCCTCAACGCCGTGCGGGGCAACCGCGCCGCTCGGGCACCACGGTGCAGGTGGTCGCCGAGGGCCTGATCCGCGGCCTGCGGCCGGCCCGCCGACCGTTCCCGGAGTAATGATCGGGAAGAGAACCTGATCACGTCAGGCGGGTCGGGTGGTGGATCGCGGGATGACCGGGTACCAACAGTGCATGGCCGCCCGTCAGAAACCCGCATCACCTTCCGGTCCGGCGGTGCCGGCCGGGACCGGGTCGAAGGCGACCAGGCATGCCGAGATCGAGACCAAGCTGGAGATCGCCCCCGACGCGACGCTGCCCGACCTGTCCAAACGCCGCAAGCTCGCAGCGGCCGGGGTGGTGGGCGCCGCGGAACCGGCCACTTATCACCTGGACGCGACCTATTACGACACCAGGGACCTTGACCTGCTGCGCTCGCGAATGACCCTGCGCCGCCGCACCGGTGGCCCGGACGCCGGCTGGCATCTCAAACTCCCGGCCGTTGCGGGAGCGAGAACGGAGGTGGGGCTTCCACTCTCGGCCGGCGACAACGGAACCGTGCCAGAGGAGTTCCGGAACCTGGTGCGTGGGGCCGCTCGCGGGCGCGCGCTGCGCCCGGTGGCCAGGGTGGTCAACGACCGGACCGTCCGCCATCTGCTGGACGCCGACGGGCGGACGCTGGTCGAGATCGCCGACGACCACGTCAGCGCAACACCGCTGCGCGAAGGAACCGCCACACCGAGCCGGTGGCGAGAGGTCGAGGTGGAGATTGTCGACGGCACCACCGAGCAGCTGGCCGCCACGGTCGAGCTGTTGATCGCGGCAGGGGCGGCCAAGGCGTCGTCGGCATCGAAACTCGCCAGGACGCTGGGGATCGCCACCACCGCGCCCGCCAGGCGAACCAGGTCGGCCGGCGCGGGGGTGGTCGCCGCACTCGGCCGGCAACGGGACCTGCTGATCACCGCCGACCGCGGCCTGCGCGAACGGACGGAATCGGCGCTGCACGATGCCCGGTCCGCCGCCCGGCGGCTCCGCGCCGGGCTGACCGTGTACGCACCGCTGTTCGAAGGGTCGACCGCCCCGGGCCTGCGCTCCCGATTGCGCACGGTGGGATCGGCGCTGAATGCCGCCCGCGATCTGGAGGTTGCCGAACGCCGCCTTCTCGCGCAGCTCTCCGACGAGCCCGACTCGTACGCCGATCCGGCACGGGCTCGACTGCGTGACGCCTTCGGCCGGCGCGCCGGGGCCGTCCGCACGGAGATCGATGTGCTGATCGATTCCAAGGACTACCTGCAACTGCTCCGTGATCTCGACGACTTCGTGGACAAGCCCCCGCTGTCCCGCCGCGGCCACGGCGCGGCCGCGGTGGAACTGCCGGCGCTGCTCGGCGACGCGTGGATGGGGTTGCGCGAACTGGCGGATGTCGCGCTGGCCGACCCTGGCAACATCCCGGCAGTTCACCAGATCCGCAAGGCCGCCAAGACGATGCGGTACGCCACCGAAGCCGCCGTGGGGCCGCTGGGCTCGGACGCGGTGGTCTTCGCCTCAGCGCTGGAAGAGATCCAGGAGACGCTGGGCGAATTCACCGACGCGGGCATCGCGGCGGCATTCCTGGCGGAATTCGCGCTGGAGGACGCCACCGACGGGGTCTCCGGATTCACCTTCGGCCGGCTGCATGCGTTCGAGCAGGCGATGGCGCACGGCGCGTTCGACGAGTTCTCCGACGCCTGGGACCGGGTGGAGGACGGGGATCTGGTGGCCGCGCTGGGGCGGTAGCGCCGGGCTTGTGGGTCTCAGGATTGCAGGGAGTCGCGGGATTGTGGACAACTCGTGAGCGATCTCGCCGCCTCCGTCATGATCTACGTCGCGGGATCGTGACTCTCGACGATCCGGACGGATCGCTTGAGGAGTTCGACGGTGTCTGACATGCTGGGACTAGTCGTTCGCATTGCTCGATCAGGGCGCAAACACCGCATCGGGAAGCAGCACATTCTCTCGGCGATGGTTGATGCAGGGTTGCCGGACGTCGTCGGCGACACGTTGCACTATGTCGGCACCGACGATCGAGGCCTCGAGCTGGAAATCGTAGCCGTGCCGGACGTCGTCGGCGACACGTTGCACTGACCGTCATCCACGCCATGCCGACAGATTTCAGGGGAGGCCATCATGTTCGATCCACGTGACTTTGTCGTCGGCCCTCATTCCACGGTTTCCGACATCGATCTGGACGTCGAAGAGGTCCACCTTCCCGACGGCACCAGGCTCACCGAGGCCAAGGCCGAGCAGTTGGCCGCCGAGGTGCTCGCCGAGGTGCGGCGGCGAAATCTCGTTCCTGGCGGCAAGTCGCTGAACGGCGACGGCTCCCATTCGCCCCGGGTCCAGTTCCGGGTGCCCGAGGAGATCCGCGAGCAGGCCCAGACAAGGGCCGCCGCGGAGGGAATCAGCCTCTCGGCGCTGGCCCGGCGAGCGCTGGAGCGCTACCTGGCGTCCTGACGTCCGGCACGGGGATGGCTCAGCGGCGCCCGCGGTCGGCGGCCAGCCGGTGCAGTGCCGCGACCAGCACGTCGATCTCCTGGCAGGTGTTGTAGAACGCAAGGGACGGTCGAACCGTTGACTCAACCCCGAACCGACGCAGGATGGGTTGCGCGCAGTGATGCCCCGAGCGCACCGCGATGCCCTCCTGGTTCAGCGCACCGCCGACCTCCTCGGTGCGATACCCGTCCAGTACGAACGACATCACACTGGCCTTGTTCAGCGCGGTACCGATCAACTTGAGCCCGCTGACCTGCCGCAGACGGGGCGTCGCGTACTCCAGCAGGGAGTGCTCGTAGGCGGCAATGTTCTCCAGGCCGACCCGCGTCACGTAGTCCAGCGCCGCGCCCAACCCGACCGCATCGGCGATGTTCCCGGTCCCCGCCTCGAACCTGGCCGGCGGTTCCTGGAACGTCGTCTTCTCGAAGGTCACATCGACGATCATGTTGCCACCGCCCTCCCACGGCGGCATGGACTCCAGCACCTCCGACCGGCCGTAGAGGACGCCGATCCCGGTGGGGCCGAAGATCTTGTGCCCGGAGAACACGAAGAAATCCGCGCCCAACGCCTGCATGTTCACCCGCAGGTGCGGCACCGACTGCGCGCCGTCGAGCAACACCCGCGCGCCGGCCCGGTGGCCAAGCTCGACGATCTGCTCGGCCGGCGTCACCGTCCCCAGTGCATTTGACACCTGTGTCACCGCAACGAGTTTCGTCTTGCTCGACAGCAGTTTCGCGTATTCGTCGAGCAGGATCTGACCCGAGTCGTCCACCGGGATCACCCGCAGCACCGCGCCGGTCTCGGAGATCAACTGCTGCCACGGCACGATGTTCGCGTGGTGCTCCAGGTGCGAGATGACGATCTCGTCACCGCGGTGGATGTTCGCCTTTCCCCAACTCTTGGCCACCAGGTTGATGGCCTCGGTCGCCCCGCGGACGAACACGATGTCCTTGTGCGACCCCGCGCCGATGAACCGCGCGACCGTCTTGCGGGCACCCTCGTAGGCGTCGGTGGCCCGGGCGGCCAACTCGTGCGCCGCACGGTGGATGTTGGAGTTCTCGTGCCGGTAGAAGTGCGCGAGCCGGTCGATCACCGCCTGCGGCTTCTGGGTGGTCGCCGCGTTGTCCAGCCAGATCAACGGTTTGCCGTTCACCCGCTCGGCCAGGATCGGGAAATCCCGGCGTACCTGGGTGACATCGAACGTCGGATATCCACTGACCGGGAGTGCAGCCGGATTCGCGGGATCGCCCGTAGCGGACGGCGCCTCCGGCCGGTCCAGGAAGTGGTACGTCTCCAGCGGCGGTTCGACCGGGACCGGGCTGAACGCGTCCGCGGCAAGGCTGTCGAGGCCGGCATCTCGGGCGGCATCTCCGTTACCGGCGTCGGCCGGCCGGTACGGGCTGGACTCGGCCAGGAAGTAATACGGGGTGGACGGTGTCGGCACCGGCGCGATCGGGTCCGGGACGGCCGAGCCCAGACCGGTCAGCGGGGGCTGCGGCACCGACGGCACACCCACCGCGAACGGATCGGCTGATTCGGGCAGGCCAGGCACGGGCGACACACCCGGCACGGTCGGCAGGCCGGCGGTGTCCGGTAGGCCGCGCGAATCCAGGAGACCAGACGGCTCCGGGAGGCCATTCGGGAGACCGGCCGTGTCCGGGATGCCAGGCGCTCCCGGCGTTCTCGGAACCTCCGGCACCGCAGGCATTTCGGGCACAGTCGGCACCGTCGGCACAGTCGGCACCGTCGGCACCGTCGGCACCGTCGGCACCGTCACGCCTGCGTCAGGAAGGACGAAGGGCATGGGTACTGCGCCCGGCGACGGCACGGCCTTTGGTTGCGGTGACACCGTCGGCAGGCCCGTCCCCGCGAGAATCGACGGGTCGGGGACGCCCGGCGGAACCAACCCGGCCGCCCCGTCCACCACCGGCATCACCGGCACATCCGGCGGACCCGCGGTGGGCACCGCTGTCGCAGCCGAGTTCACCGTGGTCGGATCCGGCGCCCCACCCGGCAGTCCGATCCCCGCAACGAGTTGGTCGCCCGCCGGCATCCCCGGCACACCGGCGCTGGGCAGCGGCGAGGACAACCCCGGAATCCCCGGGGTGAACTCGCCCGGGCCGGCCAACTGCACCCCGGTGATCCCCGGGACCACCGGGTTCTCCGGCGCCGGGACAGCACCCACCCCGGCCGCGCCGGCGAACGTGTCCGCGGCCTGAGTCACGTCGGGCACCGACCCGCTCGGCGAGACACCCAGCGCAGCAACCGGATCGGTTTGCTCGATTCCCGGGGCGTCAGCACCGGGAGAGCCGGGCGCCTGGGGGATCGACGACACCGTCGCCGGCACGTCGACCCGCGGCGCCTGCTCCACCTCACCGGGCGTCACCCGCGCTGCCGGCACCGACGGTGGACCGGACCCCACAGCCGGCCCGAGCGCCGAATCCGCGGCCGGCCAGCCCGACCCCGCCGACATTCCGGGCAGGGCCGCGAAGAACTCACCAGCCAACCGATTCAGCGTCGCCTCGTCCGGCAACAACCCGTCCGGCGGCAACCCGGCAACCCCGGAAGGGGCTACCTGATCACCGGTAGGTATGGGCGTAGTCATGGAACTTGTCGACCTCGACGTCGTCCAGCACCGCGAGCGCATCGTCGGTCAGCACCGCGAGCGAGCAGTATAACGACACCAGGTACGACGCGATCGCGCTGCGATCGATGCCCATGTACCGCACGGACAGCCCAGGGCCTTGCTCGCCGGCCAGGCCCGGCTGGTACAGCCCGACGACGCCCTGCCGGGCGGCCCCGGTACGGATCAGCAACACCTTGGTCTTGCCGTTCTCCAGCGGCACCTTGTCCGACGGGATCAATGGCAGGCCGCGCCAGGTCAGGAACGGCGACCCGAACAGGCTCACCGTGGGCGGCGGTACCCCGCGCCGGGTGCATTCCCTGCCGAACGCGGCGATCGCTTCCGGATGGGTCAAGAAGAACGCCGGTTCCTTCCACACCTTGGTGATCAACCGGTCGAGATCATCCGGGGTGGGCGGCCCGGCCAACGTCGGGAACCGCTGTGATTCGACGCACTGCGCGATCAGCCCGTAGTTCGGGCTGATGATGAGCTCGGCTTCCTGATGTTCCTTGATCGCCTCGATGGTCAGCCGCAACTGTTCCTTGATCTGGTCGTGCGGACGCGAATACAGGTCCGACACCCTGGTGTGCACATCGAGAATGGTGGACACCGAGTTCAGGAGGTACTCCCGCGGGTTCTCCTCGTAATCGACGAACGTCGTGGGCAGCGGCGACTCGTCGTAGTTGCTGCACACCACGTCGACTTCTTCGGGATGCTTGACCTTGTTCACCCGGTAGATGCCGGCCTCGACCGGCACCCAGGCCAACATGTGCACCAGCCACCGGGGGGTGATGGTGGCCATCTGCGGGACGGTCTTGGTGACATCCGCGAGATTTCTGGCGCCACCGTCACCGAGCGCCTGGGACTGGGCATTGCCTGCGACCATGCGGAACGCTCCTCGGAACGTCGACGGCTGGGCTGCTTCAGCCACCGGGATACTCAGACCCTAACCGCTGCGGCATGGCCGCGCGGGGGGGTACGGCCTCGAAACGGCCAGAGCTTGACGTGCAGCACCCACCGGAATCCGCGACCCCCCAGACGGTCGCGGATTCCGGCAGGTAGTAGGTGGTTCGGCTCGCCCGACCGCTACCCCGTCACCTCCGGCTGAGGCGTCGGCGGCACCGGAATGCCAAAATCGTCAGTCCCCGAGGAGTCAATCCCCAAGGAGCCAGTACCGTCGGCCGTGCCGTCACCACGGCGCGACGGCAACCGGCGGGCCAGGAACCAGGCGCCGGCGATCGGCACAGCGGCCGCCAGCGCAGCGATGCGGACGCCGAGCGCCAGGCTGGATTCTGTTGCCTGCTGCACTCCGGCCAGGCTGGCCGGCGGCAATGTGCCGAAGATCGCACTTGCCGACGGGTCGGCGGGGCTGCTGGCGATCACCTGCGCCACCACGGTTCGTTGCGCTTGGGGAATCTCCGGTGCCGAGGCGGCCAGCCGATCGCCGAGGGTGGCCGCGAGTACCCCGCTCATGATCGCGGTCAGCACCGCGACACCGACAGCGGATCCGATCTGCCGCGCGGTGCTGGACAGCCCGCTCGCCTGCCCAATCCGCGGGATCGGAATCTCCAGCAGGGTGGCACTGGTCAGCTGGCTGATGGCGAAACCCACACCAGCGCCGTAGATCAGCAACGGTCCGGACATCCACAGCACCGATGCTTCGGGGTCAAGGGCCGCGGCCAACAGCACCAGGCCGGCGACCTCGAGACCGAGCCCGATCATCACCCAGGTGCGACCGGTGACCGACTTGCGCGTCGCGGTGAGCGGGGCGGAGATAAACGAGCCGAGCGCGATCGGCAACACCACCAGTTGCCCTTGTAACGGCGACAATCCGCGTCCCACCTGCAGGTAGAGCGGCAGCAGGAACAGGATTCCGAATTCACCAAGGGCCACCACCAGGATCGCCAGGCTGCCGGCCGAGAAGGAGGTGATCTTGAACAGCGAGAGATCCACCAGGGTCGGCCTTCCGGCGTTTCCGCGGAAACGCTCCACCAGGAGAAAGACACCAAGCACGATGACGCCGAGGACGAGGGCGACGAACCCGATGCTGACCGCGGAGTCGGCGCCCCAGTCGATCGGCCCGACGCTGACCGCGGCGTTGGGTTCGAACCAGCCGGCCCGGGGAGCCTCGACCAGTCCGTAGATCAGCCCCGCCAATCCGAGCAGCAACAACAACTGACCGATCGGGTCGGAGCCCTGACCTCCCCCGCGGCCGGCCACCGCGGGCACGGTGCGCAAGATGCCGATCACCACGACGACCGCGATGGGCAGGTTGATCAGGAACGCCGAGGGCCAGCCGAACCAGTCGACGAGCGCAGAGCCGACCAGCGGACCCAGTGCGGCGGCGGTCCCGATCGTCGCGCCGTAGACGGCGAACGCCGCGATCAGCCCCTTGCCCCGGAACAGCGAGTTGATCAGGCTCTGCACCGTGGGCAGCACGGCAGCGGCGGACGCGCCTTGCAGCAGCCGGCCGGCGATCAGCACGGCGCTGTTCGGCGCAAGGGCACACAACAGGCTGGTGGTCGCGAACGCGATGACGCCGATGATCAGCACCTTGCGTTGACCGAGTCGGTCGGCCAGCCGGCCGAAGCTGATCAGCAGAGACGCCAGCGCGAGGCCGTACCCCGAGACGACCCACTCGGCCGCGGTCAGCGAGAGGCCGATATCCGCGCTGATCGAGGGCAGTGCCACGTTCACGATGGTGGAATCGATGATCGCCAGGGTGGTAGCAAGGCCGAGGAAGACCAGCGCGCCGCGGGGCCCGCGATCGTTCTCCTCGTGCGCCGTCATCGATTTCCTCGTTTGCCAGGTCACTACGGTAAACGAGTCACTCGATATTCTAGTGACTTGTCGATAGCCTGGCATCGTGAGCTACGCCGCGCAAGAAGTTGAACCCGAAAGAGGTTCCACGGCGGCCGCTGCCAAAGCGAGATACAGCGATGTCTCGCGGGCGCTGCGAGCCGTGCAGCAGGCCGGCGCCGAAGCGAACCTGGAGTTGGCCAGGAGGCTTGGCATCGGTCTGACGGACCTTCATGCGATGAACCACATCTTTTCCGGCAAGGATCCGATCGGTCCGGTGGAACTGGGCCAGCGGTTGGGCATCCGCAGCGCCAGCGCGACGGCTCTGGTGGATCGCCTGGAGCACTCCGGGCACGTCAGCCGACTGCCGCATCCGGACG